>CAUEKH010000314.1 GCA_959018155.1 uncultured Hungatella sp. | reverse complement strand
AGGATTGCCGCCGCGGACCCTTTTATAGAAAACAGCTTGAGAAGCTTCAGATTGAGACGCCGGATGAGGGGATGAACACGCTGATTAATACGTGGACCCTGTATCAGGCGGAAATTAACGTTATGTTTTCCCGGTTTGCCTCTTTTATTGAAGTGGGAGGCAGGACAGGGCTGGGGTACCGCGATACGGCCCAGGATGCGATGACGGTTCCTCATTCAAATCCGGAAAAATGCCGTCAGCGTCTGGTGGAACTGCTGCGCGGCCTCGTATCGGCAGGCTACGGCCTCCATCTCTTCCAGCCGGAGTGGTTCGACCCGGAGACGGAGGTGAAACCATTTAAATCCCCGACTGTGGTGCCGACGCCGAAGGCATCGGACATGATTCACGGGCTGGAAGATACCTGCTCTGATGACGCGCTGTGGCTGATCGCCTCGATTGTGGAGTATGTGAAGGAGACGGGGGAATACGGATTTTTTGATGAGGTACTCACGTATGCCGACGGCGGCAGCGGAACCGTCTATGAACACATGAAGAAGATTCTCGATTTTTCCGCGGAGCAGATTGGAGAGCACGGCGTCTGCAAGGGACTGCGGGCGGACTGGAACGACTGTTTGAACTTGGGCGGCGGAGAGAGCGCTCTCGTATCGTTTTTGCACTACTGGGCGCTTTCTAATTTCCTGGAGGCGGCCTCTTATCTGGGACGGGACGACGATGTGGCTTACTATCAGTCGATGCGGCAGAAGGTAAAAGAAACGTGCGACCGGGAACTGTGGGACGGGGACTGGTATATCCGCGGGATTACGAAAAATGGCCGCAGGATTGGCACGCATGAGGATCGGGAAGGCAAACTCCATTTGGAGTCCAACAGCTGGGCCGTTCTCTCCGGGGCAGCCGATTACGAAAAGGGAAAGAAAGCCATGGATGCGGTGGATGAGTATCTTTACACGCCTTATGGCATTCTGTTAAACGGGCCTTCCTATACGGTACCGGATGACGATATCGGTTTTGTGACCCGTGTTTATCCGGGGGTGAAGGAAAATGGATCGATTTTCAGCCATCCGAATCCCTGGGCCTGGGCCGCTGAATGTAAGCTGGGCCGCGGTGACAGAGCCATGAAATTCTATCACGCGCTCTGCCCGTATTACCAGAATGATAAAATCGAAATCAGGGAGGCGGAGCCATACTCCTATTGTCAGTTTATTATGGGAAGGGACCACACGGCTTACGGCCGGGCGCGCCACCCGTTTATGACGGGAAGCGGCGGCTGGGCGTATTTCTCAGCCACCCGGTATATGTTAGGCATCCGTCCGCAGTTTGACTGTCTGGAAATCGACCCGTGTATTCCGGCTGAGTGGAAGGGATTTACGGCGCAGCGGATATGGCGTGGAGCCAAGTACCGGATTACCGTGGAGAACCCGGAAGGCGTGATGAAGGGCGTTAAGGAAATCTATTTAGATGGCAGAAAATGTGACAGAATTCCGGCGGCAGAACCGGGAAGCAGTCATGAGGTAAGGGTTATCATGGGAATGGAGGAGAGAGAACATGATTAAATTTGGGACCGGCGGCTGGAGAGCCGTCATCGGTGACGATTTTACGCGGGAAAATATCCAGAAGCTTTCGAAGGCTCTCGTAAATAAGATGAAGGACGAAGGCGTGGACAATCAGGGCGTGGCTATCGGGTACGACAGAAGATTCCTGTCGAAGGAGTCCGCCATCTGGGCCAGCGAGGTGTTCGCGGCGGAGGGGATACCGGTGAAATTTATCCTGGGTTCCGCGCCGACGCCGCTGATCATGTTCTATGTCATGCGCCACGATATGCCCTATGGTATGATGATTACAGCCAGCCACAACCCGGCTGTCTACAACGGAATCAAGGTGTTTACAAAGGGCGGCCGCGACGCGGACGAGATTCAGACTCAGGAGATCGAGAAATATATCCGTTCCATTGAGGAGGACGTTTTAGAGGCGTGTATCTGCAGCCACGGCGGCGACGCGGATGCGGCGGAACCGGTCATCCGGATTATGGAGTTTGAAAAAGGGCTGGAGACGGGAATCATCGAGGAGATCAATCCGCTCAATGAATACCTGGATAACATTATAAATGCAGTCGACATGCAGGCCATCCGCGATCGCGGCCTCCGCATCGCCATCGATCCGATGTACGGCGTCAGCAACACATCGCTGCGAACCATCCTTTCTACGGCCCGCTGTGATGTGCAGGTAATCCACGAGGAACACGACACACTGTTCGGAGGAAAACTTCCTGCGCCGTCTGCATTTACTTTAAGAAGCCTTCAGAATTACGTGGTGGATCGGAAATGCGATATCGGAATTGCCACGGACGGCGATGCCGACCGGGTCGGCGTGATCGACGATACCGGACGATTTTTACACCCCAATGATATTCTCGTCATGCTTTACTATTATCTGGTGAAATATAAGGGCTGGAGAGGGCCGGTCGTGCGAAATGTGGCCACCACCCACATGCTGGATCGGGTCGCGGAAGGCTTCGGAGAGAAGTGCTATGAGGTTCCGGTAGGCTTTAAATATATTTCCGCGAAAATGAATGAGACGGGAGCCATCATCGGCGGCGAGTCCTCCGGCGGTCTGACCGTGCGGGGCCATATCAACGGAAAAGATGGCATCTACGCGTCCACGCTTCTGGTGGAAATGATTGCGGTGACCGGGAAAAAGCTGTCCCAGATCGCTGAGGACATTGAAAAGGAATACGGCGCGATCCATATGGAAGAGCGCGATTACAAGTTCAGCCAGGAGAAAAAAGAGGCGATCTACGACACGCTTCTTGTCCAGAAGCTGCTTCCGGAAATGGACCTGGAAATCGACCGGGTTTCCTACTTGGACGGCTGCAAGGTCTACTTTAAAAACGGCGGCTGGATTATCGCCAGATTCTCCGGCACGGAGCCGCTGCTGCGCATCTTCTGCGAGATGGGAGAAGAGAAGGAGGCAGAAAAGCTGTGCGGACTGTTTGAGGATTTCTTTGATATCAAAGGGGATAGAAATTAGAAGAATAAGACAGTTTGAGAGACGTTTGTGCAAATGGCATGGACGTCTCTTTTTGACTTACGCCGGTGAGAACTGAGAAAAAAGCTGTTCCGGAGACATCGTTTGACATATCGGCCAGGATAGATTAGAATAAGGCCAAATATTGAAAATAATGGACGTTATTCAGCATTTGATGCCGGCAGGGCAGGCTGACTGACGGCCCAGAAAAAAGATGAGGAGAGGGGAACAAAATGAGCCAGATGGAATTCGAAAAAAACATTCAAACGGCGGAACATGCAATTCAGGAAAAAAGAGAAATGGTAAAAATGGGGAAGCTGCGCCAGAGATACCATTTTATGGCGGAAAGCGGCTGGATCAATGACCCGAACGGGCTCATATATTTTCGGGGACAGTATCACCTGTTTTACCAGTTTAATCCGTATGAGCCGGTGTGGGGAGAGATGCACTGGGGCCATGCGGTGAGCAGCGACCTGTTTCACTGGACGCATCTGCCGGTGGCGCTGGCGCCGAGCGAGCCCTACGATTCCTATGAACGGGGCGGCTGCTTTTCAGGAACAGCCATAGAGTATGAGGGCAGATTGTATTTATTTTATACAGGTACGGGGAAAGACGCGGATGGAGGCGTCCAGACTCAGTGCCTGGCAGTGAGCGAGGACGGAATTACATTTAAAAAGTATGACAAAAATCCTGTAATCAAGGTTCCGGACGGGTATCAGGCCTGTGATTTCAGGGACCCCAAGGTGTGGGAACATGAAGGAAAGTTTTACCTGATTTGCGGCGCGAAAAAGGATGGGTATGCGAGGCTTCTGCTGTTTCGTTCTGACGATTTAAAGCACTGGGAATTTTTCGGAGTGATGGCTGAGAGCAGAGGAGAATGGGGCGAAATGTGGGAATGTCCCGATTTCTATACGCTGGACGGAACCGATGTGCTGTCTTTTTCACCGATAGGAGTGGGAGAGCGGAAAACCATTTATATGACCGGGAAAATGAATTATGAGACGGGAAAATTTCAGTGCCTGAAGGACGGGGAGGCGGACTGGGGATTCGATTTCTATGCGCCTCAGACCCTGAAAGATGAGAAGGGGAGGCGGATCATGATTGGCTGGGCCGGCAGCTGGG
>CAUEKH010000313.1 GCA_959018155.1 uncultured Hungatella sp. | reverse complement strand
CAGAGAGTTGGAATCGTGAGAGCGCTTATCAATGAGCCGGAGGTGGTATTTGCCGATGAGCCGACAGGCGCGCTGAATTCCGCCTTCGGGGGACAGGTCCTCGATACCCTGACCGCGGTGAATCAGAAAGGCCAGAGCCTCGTTGTGGTGACTCATGACATCAGAACAGCAAGGCGGGCCAATCGGGTTATCTATTTAAAAGACGGGATGATTTGTGGAGAGTGCCATCTGGGCCCGTATGAAAGCAGAGATTCAGAGCGGCATCAGAAGCTGAATGATTTTCTGGCAGAAATGGGGTGGTAGGTGTGTCTGTCTGGATGATTGCATATTCCAATATCAAAAAGAAAAAAGGCGTCGCTGTTTCCATGGGAATTCTGATTCTGCTGGCAGCCGCCATGTTCAATGTGGGGCTGACGCTTCTCTCAGAGATCAACCATTTTTACGATTCGGAAAATGACAGGCTGCACGGCGCCCACTATGTTGTGCGGTTCGGCGGAAATGAATACCGGGATGAGTATCTCGACTATTTCCGGCAGGATGAGCGGGTGGAGACAGCGGAGGTGACGGAATTTGTCGTCATGGATATGGCTGCATTTCCGGAGGGCGGCGCGATCTCCGCCAACTTTATCAACATGGATGAAGAAAGGGAAATAACAGGGTTTCAGGTGGTGCAGCAGGTGGAGGTGCCACAGGAGGAAGCGGTCTATGTTCCCACTTTTTTCAAAGAGATGGGATACCGGCCAGGCGGTTTTCTGACTCTGATTTTTAATAAAAATGAGTACCGGTTTCAAATCGCCGGATATACAGAATCTACGTGGTTCCAGTCGTCGGTCAGCAGCCTTGTGAATTTTTACATGCCAAAGCAGGCGTATCAGGCGCTGTATGAAAAACTTGGCGGCGGAATGATGCTTATGGCGAGGATGAAAAACTTGAGCGATGTGGAGGCGGTCCGTGAGGATTTTAAGAGGGATACAGATGTGAATATCGAGGCTATTTCCCTGGAATCGACGGTGATGGATTTCTCTGTCAACGAGATGAGAAATGGAAGCACCATGGTGGTGACGCTGCTGTCGGCAGTTCTGTTTTTATTCTCCTTTCTCATGGTGGTGGTGGCCTTAATCGCGATGAAGTTTCGGATTTCCAATCACATCGAGACTCAGATGAAGAGTATCGGCGCCTTACAGGCTATTGGATATACGGGGAAGCAGATTGTGTGGTCGATCGTGCTGGAATTTCTTGCGGTTGGCATGGTCGGGGCGGTGTGCGGGATTGGTGCTTCCTATGGGATTATCCGTGGGCTGGGAGGGCTGATTACGAATTCTGTGGGAGTGGCGTGGAGGGGCGGCGGCCACATGCTCTATGATTTGGCCGATGCCTGCCTGATTGTGGGGATCGTACTTCTCGTGGCCTGGATCTCTGCTTCAAAGGCTGCGAAAATCCTGCCGGTGGAGGCGCTTCGGGGCGGAATTAAGTCCCACAGCTTTAAGAAGGGATATTTTCCTCTGGACAGTACGAGAGGTCCGATCTCAGTCCTGCTTGGCCTGAAGAGCATGGTATTTCACAGAAAATCGTACCTTATGGTGGGAAGTATTTTCGCGGGAGTTACCTTTGCCTGTGCGGTTGCGGTGATTGTGTACTGGAATATGGGAATGGATAACAGTCTGGCGCTGAAAATGACGGGCTATGAAATCAGTGACATCCTGGTCTACGCGGCGCCACATGCGGATTACGGAAAGCTGTCGGAAAAAATAGCGGGACTGCCGGGAGTGAGAAAGGTGAGCCACTATGAGGCAGAATCGGCGAGGGTGGAAGGCGAACTTCTGACGTGCTACGTCTCTGAAGATTACGGTAAGCTGGAGATGGTTGAGGCGTATGAGGGGACATTTCCGGAGTACGATAATGAAATTGTAATCAGCGGCACCCTTGCGAAAGAGTGGGGGAAACAGATTGGCGATACCGTGGAGGTAGAAACAGATGGGGCGTCAGCTGCCTACGTGATTTGCGGCTATTCCCAGATGATGAACAATTTCGGCCGTCAGTGTTTTCTCAGTGAGGCAGGATTTAAGCGGATCAATCCGTATTATGAAAAGAAGGCTGTCATGGTTTATTTAGATGACGGAATCGGGATCGATCCGTTCATCACAGAGATGGAGCAGAAATTTTCTGTCCTCTCTCCCTCGAAAGAGAGTGATTTTCCGGAAAAAATGAGCGCGGAGGAAGCGGCCAGGAAGAAGGCGGAAGAGAAGCTGGCGTCATTGATTTCCATGTACGGGGTGGACAGCGCCCAGTACGCGCTTATGGTGGACGGGGAAATCATTTTGAGCGGAGATACCGGCAATTATGAGATTGACCGGATTGAAAATAACGAAAGGCTTTTCGTATCTAATGTGGACAGTATCGCCTCCTCTGTTTTACTGATGGCGGTGATGATCCTGGCCGGAACGCTTCTGATGATTATTCTGGTGCTTTATATGGTTATTAAATCTCTGATTGTGCAGAGAAAACCGGAATTTGGCATTTACAAGGCTGTCGGTTACACGGACAGACAGCTGATGGAATCAATTGCCTCCAGCTTTCTTCCGGCTTCTGCGGCCGGAGTCGCGGTTGGCTGTGTGATAGCGAGTCTGACTGTCAACCGGCTGTCAAGTCTGCTGTTTGAGCGGATTGGGATTTCAAAGCTGGAGCTTTCTGTAAATCCGCTGCTGCTTATGTGCATGGGCCTTCTGCTGGTGGCATTTTCCTACGGCGTTTCCATGGTGCAGGCCAGAAAGTTGAAGAATATCACAGTCTATGGGCTGCTGTCAGAAGAGTGAGGTGGATGAGGATGAAAAATGGATTAACAACTGGAAAGTCTTTTCTGTTAGTATTGGCTGTCGCCATGTTTTTGCAAAATGGAACCGGCCTCCTTTATCCGGAGGCGGCAGAGGAGAAGCAGACCGAGATGTATGGCATCGGATCTACCAGCAAGATTGTGGTGACTGCCGCGGTCATGAAGCTTTCGGAACAGGGACTTCTCGACCTGGATACGCCTCTGACCGCCTACATTCCGGAATTTGAGATGGCGGACAGAAGGTATCTGGAAATCACACCGCGTATGCTCCTTAATCACAGTTCCGGCTTACAGGGCAGCACCTTAAATGACGCCATGCTGCTGGGAGACAACGATACCGTAAACCACGACATGCTGCTGGAACGGCTGAAAAGCCAGCGGTTGAAGGCCAACCCCGGCGAACTGGCGGTGTACTGCAACGATGGCTTTACCCTGGCTGAAATACTGGTAGAACGCGTAACGGGAATGAGTTTTACGGAGTATCTGGAACATGAGGTGGCAGAACCTCTTGGAATCGAGTGGTTAAAAACGCCGCAGAGCAGCGGCCTGGAGGACCATCTGGCGCCCATTTATGACGGCATGACGGGAAGAACTCTGCCGCCGGAATATGCGAATGTGATCGGCAGCGGCGGCATTTACGCGACAGCGGAGGACCTCTGCAAATTTTCCGGGATTTTTATGAGAAATCGTGGCGGGAATACGGAGAGCAGAAATTTGTTTTTATCGGAGAAATCTTTGAATGAGATGGAGTACAACCAGTATGTCAAACAGATGGATTTGTCCGGCCGGGATTCCAATTTATCCTTCGGCCTGGGGTGGGACAGCGTAGAGACGTACCCGTTCAGCCGGTACGGCGTCAGGGCTCTTGTGAAAGGCGGAGACACCAATTATTATCACGCCAGCTTAACGGTACTCCCGGAGGAAAATATCTCGTGCGCAGTCTTGACAAGCGGCGGTTCCAGTATGCTCAGCCAGCTGGCGGTTCAGGAAATTGTGATGGCATATCTTGAGGAATCGGGAAGAATTGGGAAGGGAGGGGAGAAAGCAGAGGAGAGGAAGGTAGAAGGGGAGAAGATAGAAGGGAAGGCAGGAAGCCTGGAAATGAAGGCGGGAAGCCCGAAAATGGAGGCGGGAAGCCCGAAAGTGAAGGCAGGAAGCCTGGAAATGAAGTCAGGAAGTCCGGAAATGAAGACGGGAAGCGCAGAAATGAAGGCGGGAAGCCCGGAAATGAAGGCAGAAAGCCCGGAAATGAAGGCAGAAAGTCTGGAAATGAAGGCAGGAAGCTTGGAAATGAAGGCAGGAAGCCCGGAAATG
>CAUEKH010000312.1 GCA_959018155.1 uncultured Hungatella sp. | reverse complement strand
GGATATAATGTGGTGGATATAATGTGGTGGATATAATGTGGTGGATATAATGTGGCGGATATAATGTGGCGGATATAATGTGGCGGATATATTCTAGCGGGTATATTATGTTAGGTATATTCTACCGGATATATTCTGGTGGGTATATTATGTTGAGTATATTCTAACAGATATTACGTAAATCATATTGACAAAACTTAATAGTAGACATATAATTTATTTAATATTTAACAATATATTCAACAATAGTTAAAAATCTATAATCTTAAAACGAAAAACAAGAACATTTAAAAACCTCCAGGCCGCCACATGGTTATAACCATCAAATGCTCGAACTATGCGAGTATAAAGCCTGCAAATAAAAGAAAGGACAAAATTCTATGAGATACACCGATTACAGATTCCACGTACCGGAAGAAAAAGTCGTCCGGCTGATTGTGGACACGGATGCAAAAAATGAGGCAGATGACCAGTTTGCCATCGTCCAGGCGCTTTTAAGCCCGAAATTTGAGAATGTGGGACTGATTGCCGCCCATTACGGCACCCGCCATGAGGACTCCATGGAACGCAGCTATCAGGAACTGGAGACGATTTTCGACAAAATGAAATTTCCGAAGGAGAATATGATTTTCCATGGTGCAGAGCACGCGATTCCGGATACGAAGACACCGGCAGTCAGCGAGGGCGCAGAGTTAATCGTGCGTGAGGCTATGAAGGATGACACCAGGCCGTTGTTTGCCATTTTCTTAGGGCCCTTAACCGATATGGCCAGCGCGCTCTTAATGGAACCCAGGATTGCTTCCCGCATGACAGCCATTTGGATTGGCGGCGGAAGATACCCATCTGGCGGCCCGGAATTCAACCTTGGAAACGATGTCAACGCGGCCAACGTTGTGTTCCAGAGCAAGATGGAAGTCTGGCAGGTGCCGAAAAATGTCTATGAGATGATTCCGCTTTCTCTGGCAGAACTGGAATATAAAGTTGCGCCCTGCGGAGAAATCGGTTCCTATCTACTCGAACAGCTGGACGAACATGCCAACGAAGAGGGGCCGAGAAAAAGCCCGTTCCGCACCGGTGAGGTGTGGGTAGTGGGAGACAGCCCGGCGGTCGGACTGCTTCTTTATGAACACCGTTTTGAATTTGACTGGGTACAGGCGCCGCTTATCACCTCCGATATGACGTATGTTCAAACCGGATTAAATCGTCCGATCCGGGTTTATAAAAAGATTGACAGCCGTTTAATTCTCGACGATTTCTTTGCGAAACTGGCGCTGTTTCACGAAAAGCATCCCGAAGGCGGTGGCTGTTCTGCGATGTAGCGAAAAAATGTATCACTCCTGCGGAAATTACAGATAGCCTTAAGCGGGAACTGACAACAGGCTGATTAGAAAGAGGCCGTAATCCACAGCAACGGGATTACGGCCTCTTTTTGGGATCGTTCTTATTTTTTATGCTTTCACACTCTTTCTCTCATGCAGCTTCACCGAGATCTCGGTCTTTGTCGTCACCTTCGGTTCCTGCAAAATTTTCTGAATCAGTTGTTTTACCGCCAGTTCTCCCAGCCGCTTCTTCGGCACTTCCATCGTAGTCAGCGGCGGATCCAGAAATTCACAGATAGGCATGTCATCAAAACCGATGATGGAAATATCCTCCGGAATTCGATAACCGTTCTCTTTAAATGCCCGCATAGCGCCTGCGGCGATCAGATCGTTGTCCGCGAAATAGGCGGAAGCTACAGGCGGATGGCCCTTCAGGATTTCCACCATGTCGGCGTAAGCGCCCTCCATAGAAGGCGTCAGGAGATGAACGTATGGGTGCCCGGTGGGAATCCCGTGATGGCGCAGCGCCTTGTAGTAACCGTCGGCCCGCTCGTCGAAATTGCCAATCGGATAAGAAGAGCGGAGATAACCGATCTCAGTCATACCCTTCTCAATCAGATAATTGGTTGCCCGGTAAGCCCCCTGGACATTGTTAATTAGAACAGAATCACAGTTTAATTCTTCAAAATACGTATCCAGCACTACCATGGGAACCTTCAGCTTCGCAAATGGAGGGAAGTAATCTACGTCCATCTCAGTGCCTAACAGGAGAATCCCCTGACAGTTCTTAGAAGAGAGCGCCTGGATTTGACTGCCGATATCCTGGTTCTCATAAAAATAAGTGATGGAAAGTTCATATCCTTCCGCACGGCAGGCCTGTTCAATTCCCTCTATCACCTGAGCAAAGAACGGAGTATCCCCTACGACAGTTCCGTGCTTCTTATAGATGACATACTGGATGATTCCCTTTGCTTCGCCTGAATCCCATTTTTTTGAAAAATCGTATCCGTATTCTTTCGCGGCCTCAATGACCATGTTCCTCGTTTTTTCACTGATTCCGGGTTTGCGGTTCAGTACCATGGAAACCGTGGCCGCGGAGATATTCAATTTCTGGGCCAGCTCTTTTGCTGAAATTGACATATCACCCCTCCTATAATCATTCTTTTCTTAATCATACAGGAATTACTTAAATACGTCAATAGAAGATTCATATACAATTTAAAAAAATTAAATAGAATTCAATTGACATTTTAAAATTGTTTTAATATAATTAATTTAATGATAAACAAATAATTTAAGATAATTCAAATAAAATTAAAAGGAGAAGAAAAAATGGTACCAGTAAAATTAGGTGTAGCACCCACAAGAAGAAGCATTTTCAGCGCTCCGGACGCTTTAAAATACGCAGGGCTGACAAAGAAGCGGCTGGAAGAATTAGGCATTGATTTCGTCACAATTGATGATATCAATGAAGAAGGGCTTTTATACAGAGATGAAGATATTGAGTTAATCGAGAAGAAATTCAAAGAAGCCGGTGTTGATGGGCTCTTTCTTCCCCACTGCAATTTCGGTACAGAGTACGTCTGTGCCAGACTGGCAAAGCGGTTAAATGTGCCGGTTCTCTTATGGGGACCGAGGGACGAGCGGCCGGATGAGAATGGAATCCGTCTGAGAGACAGCCAGTGCGGTCTTTTTGCAACGGGAAAAGTCCTGCGCAGATTCCAGGTGCCATTTACCTACTTAACGAACTGCCGTTTAGAAGACGCGGAATTTGAAAATGGGATCCGCAATTTCCTGGCAGTCTGCAATGTGGTAAAAACCTTCCGCCATACAAGGATTCTCCAGATCGGGCCGCGTCCGTTCGATTTCTGGTCCACCATGTGCAACGAGGGCGAACTGTTGGAGAAGTTCAATATCCAGCTTTCCCCGGTCCCCATCCCGGAACTGACTGCCGAGATGAAGAAGGCAAAGGAAGAGGGCGTGGAAGTCAGCTCTGTGATGGACTACTGCCGCACCAATATGTGTGTGAAAATCAAGGACAACGAACTGGAAAATGTAGCCGCCTTAAAAGTAGCCATGAAGCGCCTGGCTGAGAAATACGGCTGTAACGCCATTGCCATCCAGTGCTGGAATGCTCTTCAGGGTGAAATCGGAATCATGCCGTGCGCGGCCAACTCCCTGTTAAATGAGGAGGGGATCCCGGTCGTCTGTGAGACCGATATCCACGGCGCCATCACAGCCGTTATGGCAGAGGCGGCAGGACTTGGAGAAGCCAGAACCTTCTTTGCTGACTGGACGGTGCGCCACCCGGATAACGAAAACGGAGAACTGCTCCAGCACTGCGGTCCATGGCCCATTTCGGTGGCAAAAGAGAAGCCAACGATCGGCTACCCTCTGGCCTTCGACTATCCGGGCGCTGTGGAAGCAGAGGCGAAGCACGGGGACATGACTCTGTGCCGGTTCGACGGAGACAACGGCGAGTACTCCTTACTTCTCGGAAATGCAAAGGGAATCGACGGCCCTTACACAAAGGGGACGTGTGTGTGGGTGGAAGTCGAGGACTGGAAACGGCTGGAAAACAAGCTGGTCTGCGGCCCGTATATCCACCACTGCGTAGGCATCCATAAAGATGTGGTGCCGGTGCTTTACGAGGCTTGTAAATATATAGGAGTGAAGCCTGATTTATATGACCCGGTTGAGGAAGAAGTGAAGGCAGCTGTGTATAATCCTGCGAAATGAAGGAAGGGTAAAAAAAACGGGTTGAGTAGAAAATCAGGTTGAGTAGAAAATCAGGTTGAGTAGAAAATCAGGTTTAGCAGAAAATCAGGTTTAGCAGAA
>CAUEKH010000311.1 GCA_959018155.1 uncultured Hungatella sp. | reverse complement strand
GTCAACCATCGCCATAACCGCTTCGCCCAGCTTCGCAGATTTCTCATCCGCATCTTCCAGGGAAGTGCCCTTAATTCCGTAATAGAATTTGATCTTCGGTTCTGTACCGGACGGTCTGACGCAGAGCCATGCGTCGTCGGTTAAGTCGTAGTAAAGGACGTTAGATTCCGGAAGACCGGTTGGTTTTACTTCGCCTGTCTTCATATCTTTGATGGTATCGAGTTTATAATCCCTTGCGGAAACGGTGGCATAGCCGCCTACTTCAGCCGGAGTATTATTTCTTAAAGTATCCATGATAGCCTGGATCTTGGCCTGTCCCTCGATTCCCTTTAAGCCGATGGACTTGACTGCGTCTTTGTAGTAGCCGTATTTCTCATACATGGCAATCATGGCATCCCAGAGGGTCATACCCTTCGTCTTGTAATAAGCTGCCGCCTCGCAGAGCGCTACGGTAGCGGAAATCGCATCTTTGTCACGGGCATACGTTCCGATTAAGCAGCCGTAACTCTCTTCTAATCCAAACATATACGTACCACAGCCCGTATTCTCTTCCTTTAAAATCTGCTGGCCGATATATTTGAATCCGGTCAGAACCTCAATCAGCTCACAGCCGTAGGATTTGGCAACCGCGTCGACTAAGTTGGTAGTAACGATGGATTTGACAACCTGTCCATCAGCCGGAATAACTCCGCGCTCTTTCTTCTGGCTGAGTACGTACTCACATAAGAGAGAACCCGACATATTACCGGTCAGCGGAATGTAATCTCCGGACTTCGTATCTTTTACGTAAACACCGAGACGGTCAGCATCCGGATCGGTAGCCAGAACCAGATCGGCATCCTTTTCCTTCGCAAGCTTCAATCCCAGTTCAAATGCCTCAGCCGCCTCCGGGTTCGGATAGCTGACTGTCGGGAAATCGCCGTCGGGAAGTTCCTGCTCCGGAACTACGTAAACGTGCTCAAAGCCGATCTCCTTCAGCGCTCTTCTTGCAGGAATATTGCCCGTACCATGGAGAGGTGTGTATACAATCTGAATGCTGTCCTGCATCTTGTCAATGGCATCCTGGTTTACAACCTGAGCCTTAACCTGGGCGATGTATTTGTCATCAATGGCTGCGCCAATAATCTCATATTTGCCCGCTGCCTTCGCGGATTCTGCATCTGTGGTCTTCACGGTAGACAGATCTTCAATGGCAAGAACCTCAGCGGTAACCCCCTTATCGTGAGGCGGGGTAAACTGTGCGCCGTCCTCCCAGTATACCTTGTAACCGTTGTACTCAGGCGGGTTGTGGCTGGCGGTGATATTGATGCCGGCGATACAGCCCAGCTCTCTTACGGCAAAGGACAGTTCCGGAGTCGGACGAAGGGATTCGAACTTGTACGCCTTGATTCCGTTAGCTGCCAGAGTCAGAGCCGCTTCCTCAGCAAATTCCGGGGACATATGTCTGGAGTCGTATGCGATTGCAACGCCCTTATCAGCGCCTCCCTGTTTGATAATGTAGTTTGCCAGTCCCTGTGTGGCCCTGCGGACTACATAAATATTCATACGGTTGATACCGGCGCCGATGACTCCGCGCAGACCGGCAGTACCGAATTCCAGATCCTGATAGAATCTCTCTTTAATCTCATTCTCATCATCCGCAATGGCCCGGAGTTCAGCTTTCGTTTCCTCATCGAAGTATGGATTGGACAGCCATTCTTCATAAATTTTCTTATAATCTTTCATAAAACGTAATACTCCTTTCTCTCCATTTCTATTATGAATATTATAAAACATAACAGCATAAAAGGAAAGCGAAATCTTACTCCCTGGGACGTTCTTTTCCGTCATTTTCCTGTCGAACAGGAGAAAAAACTGTCGGATTTTCCGAAAGGGCATCATTTCTCAGCAAAACGATGTATGCCAAATGAATATCATCATTTCTTTTTTAAGCAGAACACCCTTCCCACAGGCGCGGCCGTCCCGGTCCACTCCGGCGCTGTCACAAGGAATCCGCCGTCTCTTCTCTCGCAGGCGACCCGCTCTCCGCTGTCTAAAAGGCGGATCTCCTCCACCTCCCCTTCATACGGGATCCAGACGTTCGAATCCACGTCCGCCTCCTCTGAATCAAACATCTGAATGGCGTAAACAGTGTCCTTCTTCTGTGTAAATGCGATTCCATCCTTTTTATAGGGCGCGCAGACCCGGGTACCGTAGACAGCGTCTCCGTAAACCTTCAGCCAGTCTCCCAGCCCTTTTAACTGAGCCATGGCCTCCTCCGGCAAAACGCCGTTGGGGCGCGGCCCCACATTAATTGCCAGATTGCCGCCTTTCGCCACAATGTCAATCAGAAGGCGCGCCACCTGTCTCGTGGACTTGTATTTATCATCAAACCGGTAGGAATATGACGTTCCCAGCGTGATATTGCTCTCCCATGGAATCCTCATCGGTTTCTCCGGCACCGTCTGCTCCGGGGTTACATAATTCTCATAGGGGCCGCCCACCGTACGGTCAGCACAGATCAAGCCGGGCTGGAATTTCCGCACCTCGTCAATAATCTCTCCCAGCCGGATATCCTCCCCGTCCTTAGCGCAGACCCAGCCGCCGTCAAACCACATGATTTCAATTTTTCCGTAATTCTGAGCCAGTTCCCGGATCTGATTGTGAGTATAAGTCACGAATTCCTCCCAGATCTCCGGATATTCCGCCGGATCGTAGGACGGACCGCGGTGCATATAATGGCCGCGCTCACAATTTTCCCTCCAGTAGCTGTCAATATGCCAGTCCGCCTTGGAAAAATACGCCGCAATCGCAATCCCCTTCTTCCGGCACGCCTCGAACAGATTGGCGCACACATCCGCATAGCGGTTCGTGTGGTACGGACAGTCATCGGCCGTAATCTTGTAATCCGAATATTTCGTATCCCACATACAGAAGCCGTCGTGATGTTTCGTGGTGAAAATTAAATACTTTGCCCCGGTATCCCGGATCGCCTCAGCCCATTTTTCCGGCTCAAACCGGATAGGGTTGAAGGTCTTATTCAAATCAAAATACTGTTTTTTAAACTCCTCGCCGCTGATATCCCAGTCCAGCCGCTTATCTCTGCACCAGACTGCATCCGCATCTGACAGCGGCCAGGAACAGCCCACATCCAGCTGGGAATACGGTCCCCAGTGCATCATGAAGCCCAGCTTCTGATCCCTAAACCACTCTAAATTCTCTTTTACCATCGGGTCCGACGGCTCCACATAATCCTCTTCTGTGCTGTAATTATGCGTTCCCTCTTTTATCTTCATTTCAAATCGTTTCTGTCTCTCTGCATCCATATAACTTACTCTTTTCCTTCCTTTTGCCTCTTCTTATACTGGTAAGGTGTCACTCCGTACTCCTCTTTAAATACCCTGATAAAATACTGCGCCGAGCTGTAGCCGATTCTCTCCGCAATCTCCTTCACCGTCACATCCTGTTCCAGCAGTTCCACCGCGGTCTTCATTTTTCGTTCCCGGATATACTCCGTATACCCCTTTCCCATAACCTGACGGAAAATGCGGCTGGCCGCGTCGGTCCTCATATGCAAACTGGCGGCCAGAAAATCGAGTGTCAGTTCGCTTTCCTCGCTCTGTTCCAGAATTCTTATAATCTCTTCCCTCACATCCACGTCTACGGATTCCCGCCTCTGATGGAGGTTCATCAAAATCACCTCTGCCACGCCTGCAATCCAGACTCCAAACTGGCTGATATCCGGTATCTTCTTATAATAATCGCGGATATCGTATCCAAACACGACCCACATGTCGATGGAATGCTGCTGCATCATCTGGGAAAAGAGCGTAACCAAATCACGCAGCGTTGATTTGCAGTAGCCAATCGAGTAATTTCCAAGCTGGAACGATGCCACTAACCCATCCAGCCTGTTTTTCACTCCCAGCAGATCTTCCCGCTTCATATCCCGCTCTATCGACTCAAACAGCTGAAGATGGCTGCCCGAATTCTTTCTCTTCTCAATCCCTAAATTTTCCCAGGAAAGCAGCTTCTGTTCCGGCAGGATGAAGAAATACTCCTCAGCCTCCAGAGCGCTCTCAAAGCTGACCCGGATATTTTCCTTTTGATTTTTCAGGCAGCGGCCAAAGGCCATCTGACAATTTTTCCACATTCTGTGGATCTCCGCCTCAAACCGGCT
>CAUEKH010000310.1 GCA_959018155.1 uncultured Hungatella sp. | reverse complement strand
TCAGAGGCGCGAAGATCGCCATGATTTTCCAGGATCCCATGACCAGCTTAAACCCGATTATGACGGTCGGAGAGCAGATCCATGAGGTGCTGGAACTGCATTTCCCGAAGATGAGCCAGGCGGAAAAGGACGCGAAGGTGGACGAAATCCTGGGGCTGGTGGGAATCCAGAAGAGCAGGAAAAATGAGTATCCCCATCAGTTTTCCGGCGGGATGAAACAGAGGATCGGCATTGCCATGGCTTTAGTTGCGGAACCGGAGCTTCTGCTGGCCGACGAACCGACTACGGCCCTCGATGTGACAATACAGGCCCAGATGCTGCAGCTGATGCAGGAACTCCAGAAGAAATATAACACAGCCATGATTCTCATTACCCATGATTTAGGTGTAGTGGCAGAATTCTGTGAGAACGTGATGGTAGTCTATGCCGGCGAAGTCATAGAAAAAGGAAAGGTGGAGGATGTCTTCACCCGAAAGAAAAACCATCCCTATACCGAGGGGCTGTTTAACAGCATTCCGGATCTGACAACGGATGTAGAACGTCTGATTCCGATTCCGGGATTCATGTCCGACCCGACGAATCTGCCAAAGGGATGTAAATTCGCAGACCGCTGTTCCCACTGTACCGAGCGGTGCAGAAATGAAGCCCCGCCCATGTACGAGGACGGAAGCCACAGCATAAAATGCTTTCTTTTTGAGAAGAAAGGAGGAAGATGAACATGGCGTCTCCCCTGATAGAAACGAAAAATCTGAAGAAATATTTTACAACGCCAAAAGGGCTTCTCCATGCGGTCGACGATGTCACCATCACCATTAATGAGGGTGAAACTCTGGGGGTAGTCGGGGAATCCGGCTGCGGAAAATCGACGCTGGGCCGGACTATCATGCGCCTCATCGACGCCACAGAAGGAGAAATCCTCTATAAAGGTGAAAATATTTTAAATTATAATAAGAAGCAGATGAAACAGATGCACACCAACATGCAGATGATTTTCCAGGATCCGTTTACCTCCTTAAACCCGCGTCTCTCCGTCGGTAATATCATCGCGGAGCCCATGAAAGTGGTGCACAATGTAACCGGCAAGGGCGCTATGAGGGAAAAGGTCCAGGAACTGATGGATATGTGCGGACTTCCGCAGCGCTATTACAATACGTATCCTCACGAGCTGGACGGCGGCCGCCGCCAGAGGGTCGGCCTGGCCAGGGCCTTGGCGGTGGATCCGCAGTTCATCGTCTGTGATGAGCCGGTATCTGCCCTCGATGTCTCGATTCAGGCCCAGATCATCAACCTGCTCATGGATTTACAGGAGAAAAAGAATCTGTCCTACATGTTTATCACCCATGACCTCTGTGTCGTTCGCCATATCAGCGACTACATCGCGGTTATGTATCTCGGACAGGTGGTGGAATACGCAAAGAAAGCGGAACTGTTTGCCAACCAGTATCATCCGTACACTGTGGCGCTTTTATCGGCGATCCCGACGACGGATTTGAGCCGGAGAAACCGGGAACGCCACCTGCTGCAGGGAGAGGTTGGAAATCCGGTCAATCCGGCGCCGGGCTGCCGCTTTGCCACGCGGTGTAAATACGCTACCGAGGCGTGTAAAGCGCCCCAGGAACTGAGAGAGGTGTCGCCGGGCCATTTCGTGCGCTGCCATCTGGTAAAGTGAGACGGACTTACCGCGGGGAAAATGGCTGCGGTGCCAAAGTCCGGCACAGAAGTGATTTTTAAGGAAAAGGAGAGAGATTATGGCCTGGTGGTTAAAGAATAATTTAAGAATGATTCAAAATAACATCCGCGACACAGACGCGGAAATGGACATTGATAAACAGATCGAATGGCTGAAATATTTTGGCGCCAACGTACTGCAGATAGGCTGCGGCGGAATCACGGCGTTCCATCCCAGCAAACTGGAATGTCAGCATGTAAGCCCGTACTTAAAAAATGATTTTATCGGGGAGGTTGTGGAAAAATGCCACGCGAACGGAATCCGGGTGATTGCCCGTTTCGATTTCAGCAAGACCCATGAAAGCCTCTGTGAGGCCCATCCCGACTGGTATTTCCGAAAAGAGGACGGTTCCCTGGTCCGCTACCACGATACGGTGGCAACGTGTGTGAACGGGGAGTATCAGAGTAAGCTGTCCCTCGACATTCTGAGGGAGGTGCTGGAGAAATATCCGGTAGACGGCATTTTCTTTAACATGTTCGGCTATATCAATTTCGATTACAGTGGTAACTATGTGGGGATCTGCCAGTGTGAGAACTGTAAGCGTAGATTTAAGGAAATGTACGGGGAGGACCTTCCGAAGAAGGAGGACTTAAAGGATCCGGTATTCTTAAAATATATCGAATTCAAGAAGCGCACCGTAAATGAGATGTTAGACAAAATCCATAATCTTGCGCGGAGTATTTCCCCGGAAATCGCTGTCAGCACATACGCTTCTCACGGGATCGACATAATCAGAAATGAGTCCAACTCCGCTCTGGATCGGCCGCTTCCATTCTGGATCTACAACAGTTCCGACAACGTGGGGCAGGTAGAAGGAAGCTTCGACGACAAGATTTCCTCCAACTGCGCCATCAATGCGGTGGATCTGCCGTACCGGTTCATGGGCGTGTCAGACTATTTAAACCAGATTCGTCTGTACGGCGATATGGCTAACGGAGGCGGTCTTGACTGGTGTATCATCGGCAATTTCGAGGATTATCCCGACTACGAAAACTTTGAGTCCACCAGAAAGATTTTCCAGTTCCATAAGCAGTATGAGGAGTATTACGGCCACTTTGACCCGAAGACGAAGATCATGCTGGTAAATGGCAGGGACAGGAAGGATATGAGCACCGAGTACCGCGGTATCTTCCGGATGTTTAAGGAGGAACACGTCCTGTTTACCATTGTGGACACGGTGGCGCTTGAGGAGAAGGCGGCGGAATTTGACGACTACGATTATATTTTCCTGCCGGAGATTTACGGGCTGCCGGAGACGGTGCTGGAGGCACTGGATAAGACAAGGGCTTCTGTGATTGCCACCGGGCTTTCTTTAGAGGAGGAACCGGAAGTGGTGGAGAGACTCTTTGGGGTCCGTCTGTCAGAAAAAGTGACGGATGTGCGCGGGACGTATCTGCGGACAGAACCAAAGACGGTTTTCGATGATTTCGCAAAGAAACAGTGGGTGTTCTTAGACGGTGCTTACCGGGAAATGACGCTTCTTGCGGGGACAGGCGGTATCCTTCCAAAAGTGGAGAAGGCCAGCTTCGGACCGCCGGAAAGGTGCTTCGGCCACCAGAACACAGATGCCTCCATGATTTCTGTTGGGAAAAACGGAAATGTCTATATCCCGTGGGGAATCGGTACCCTTTATTATAAGTACGGATACGATGAATTCAAACGGATCCTTCTGGATGTTTTAAAGGCGGGAAAAGGAATCCCGAGGGCATTTGAGACGAATGCGCCGGAGATGGTGGAAATGTTCTTCTCAAAATGTGAGGAAAACACGTACATGCTGCAGATGATCAATATGACGGGATTTAACGGGATGACCTTCTGCCGGCCTCTCGATTTAAAAGATTTGAGGGTGAAATTTACGGAGATAGAACCAACAAGCGTGGAGGCCATGACAGAAGACGGGCTGAAGGCCGTGGAATATCAGGACGGCATGGCGTGTCCGATGACGGGCGGAAACATTTACCAGGCGTATTTAATCAGGGTGTAATGGAGGAGAAAGAAATGGGAACTGAGAAGAAAAATGAAAACCAGATAGGCTTTATCGGTCTTGGAATCATGGGAAAACCCATGAGCCGGAATTTAATCAAAGCCGGGTATTCTCTGACTGTGTACGATATCAATGAGAGCGCGGTAAAGGAACTGGAGGAGGCCGGCGCGGCTGCGGCAGCGTCACCAGCGGAGGTGGCGAGGCAGTGCGATATTATCATCACCATGCTTCCCAATTCCCCCCATGTAAAGAGCGTCGTTATGGAGGAAGGCGGAGTCCTGGAAGGCGCAAAGCCGGGAACTGTTCTCATTGATATGAGTTCCATCGCGCCGCTGGCATCGAAGGAAATCAACGCCGCCTGTCTTCTAAAGGGCGTGGATATGTTAGATGCCCCGGTCTCCGGCGGTGAGCCGAAGGCGGTTGACGCGACACTCTCCATCATGGTCGGCGG
>CAUEKH010000309.1 GCA_959018155.1 uncultured Hungatella sp. | reverse complement strand
AAATCAGTTAAGAGAACGCCCTTTCCGTCGAATTCCCTGGCATACTCCAGTACAGCCTTCAAATTTCCCTCAATCAGCCGCTTCTTCGCCGCTTCCTCTCCGGTCACAGCCGCTTTTAAAAGGCCTGCTTCCTCCTCCTTCGTACAGGGCTCAATCTGTCCCATCTCTTCTAAATACATCTGGTAAAAATCATCGTGCATATTCCCTCGCTCCTTATCTGCAGCACCAGAACAGAACATGTGCTGTTTTTCTTCCTGATATCTTTCATAACGTATCTCACCGAATACTTTACCTTAACAGCCAGCTTTTGTCAATTTCTCCGGAATTTCCCACGCCTCTTTACAAATCAATCGCATCCGTGATAGAATATCCTTAGTTTATAAGGAGGACTAATAATGGATATTAACTACGAACTGTATAAAGTATTCTATCACGTGGCCGCCACTCTAAGCTTCTCAGAGGCGTCGAAACAGCTTTTTATCTCCCAGTCAGCGGTCAGCCAGTCCATTAAAGTGCTGGAGAAAAAGCTGAACCAGACTCTTTTCATCCGAAGCACGAAAAAAGTCCAGCTTACACCGGAAGGGGAAATCCTCTTAAAGCACGTAGAACCGGCCATCAATCTAATCCAGAAAGGGGAAAATCAGCTTCTCGAGGCAAATACCTTAAACGGCGGACAGCTGCGCATCGGCGCCAGCGACACCATCTGCCGCTACTATCTGATTCCCCACTTAAACCATTTCCATAAGGCGTACCCCAATGTCCACATCAAGGTCACGAACCAGACCTCGATTGAATGCGCTCATTTACTGGAAAACGGACAGGTAGATTTTATCATAACGAATTATCCGAATTCCGGATTTTCCAACACGCAGAACGTCCGGGTCATCAATGAATTCCATGACGTTTTTGTGGCAAACCAGGAGTATTACCCGTTAAAGGGGGAAACGGTCAGCCTGCAGAAACTTCAGACGTACCCCATCCTGATGCTGGACCGGAAAAGTACGACCAGCGAGTTCCTTCACCACATGTTCCAGCGGGAACAGCTGGATCTCGTCCCTGAAATCGAACTGAGCAGCAACGACTTACTCATCGATCTGGCGCGAATCGGCCTGGGAATTGCATTTGTCCCCGACTTCTGTATCCCGGAAAACGATAAGGACCTCTTTGTGGTGAAGCTGGCCGAGAAGCTTCCGGCCCGTCAGATGGTCGTAGCTTACAACGAAAGTCTTCCCGTATCTCAGGCTTCCAAACAGTTTATGGACATGCTGTAAATGGCGTAAAAACGGCGCTGATGCGCCATAGAGAATGAATCGTGTAGCTGGTATCGGCGTTCATGGTATCGGTGTTCCCGGAATCACCGATACCAGTGCCTGCCATAAGTGACCTGCCCATTCATCATTGCTCCTTATCTCCCCGTCGCCCGCTCTCATATACCATCAGGGAATTCCCCCATCTCTCCTCATGAAATGGAAAATCTTCCGCTATATACTCTTCCTCAGAAAATCCCACCTTCTCATAACACCGTTTCGCGGCAGGATTACAGTCGAAGACTTTCAGTGTAACCCGCTTCAGCCCCAGGAATTCTACGGCGTATTTTACGGCCATGGACACCATTTTCTGTCCCACGCCGCGGCCCCGGGTCCCGGGAGACAGAACGATAAATCCCAGGTGAACGTGGCCTTTCTCATAGTCCATGACAGTCATCCGAAAACTGCCGACCGGCCGGCCCGTTTCATCGAGAGCCGTAAAACTCCAGGCATTCTCTTCCTCTTCCAGCTGGCGGTAATACTCCCTCATCTGCGCCTCTGTCAGCGGCCAGGAAAATTTATCCCGGCACCACATGCGCATCTGACGCTCGCCGTCAATCCATTTCACCACTTCTCTTCCATCCGTCGCCTTCGACGGCCTCAGCTTTAGTTCCATCTTTCTTTTCCTCCAACTGCTCCTCAGCGCCATCTTCCAGATGATTTCCCGCGTTCTCTTTCTCCCGCTCTTCCCAGAACTCCTCCACCACCCGGCTGACGCTTCCCAAGTTCACGCTGTAATAGCCGTCCCACTCCCTCGGAAACAGCGCCTGATAGTCGAGATTTTGGAATCTGTCATCGAGAAGGGCGATGATTCCCTCATCCTGCACCGTCCTGATTACCCGGCCGGCAGCCTGCATCACCTTATTCATGCCCGGATACTGGTATGCGTAGTCAAATCCCTTCTGTTCCGTCTCATCGAAGTACGCCTTTAAGATCTCCTGTTCCGTACAGACCATGGGAAGCCCGGTCCCGACGATGAGCGCGCCTATGAGCCGCCCCTCTCTCAAATCGATCCCCTCTGAAAATACGCCGCCCATGACGCAAAGCGCCACAAAAGAATCCTTCCGGTCCTCCTTGAATTCCTCCAGAAAATGTTCCCGCTCCCCTTCATTCATGTGGGACGACTGGGAGAGCCAGGAAAACTCTGCTCTGTCCCCTGCCTCATCAAGCAGCGCCTCAATCTCCCTCAAATACTGATAAGAGGGCAGAAATACCATATAATTTCCCGGATGGGCCGAGACGATCTTCCTGATATATTCCACCACCCGGCCGTACTCCCTCCGGTTGCGCCTCGTGTACCGGCTGCTCACATCCCCAGCCACCATGAGAAGCCGCCGTCTCTTATCAAATGGGGACTCTGCGTAGACGGCATACTCCTCCTGGCTTCCGCTTAACAGTTCCTTATAATACTGGATCGGCAGAAGCGTGGCGGAGAAGAACACGGTGCTGCGGCCTTTCTCGAGGCACTCCTTTAAATTCTTCGCCGGATTCATGCAGAACAGCCGCAGCATGAAGCGGCCGTCCCCCAGAAGTTCCGTATAAATACGGTAATTCTCATCAACCCGGTCATAGATATTGAGCAAATCGCGCAGCGCGAAATAGAAATCCAGCACCAGATCCCGGTCCTCGAATTCCGGGAAGCTGTCGAGAAACTTTTCCATTTCCCCGAACAGTGACATCACGGTTGTCATGAACAGCTTGATATCCGAATGGATTTCATACCGCTCACATTCCCGCTTCATCTCCAGAAGCTGTTTATTACACCGCTCCAGAAGCCTGGCCAGCTTCTCATCCTTCGGCTTTACAATCTTCTTTATCAGGAGGAAATCCTCCTTGTAAACCACGGCGCTGTACATTTCCCTGGCCCTGGGCACAAGGTTGTGGGCCTCATCCACCAGAAATAAGTAATCCCCGGTAATACCTTCGGAAAAATACCGTTTCAGCCGGATATTGGGGTCAAACACGTAATTATAATCACAGATAATCCCGTCCACCCAGTTGGTGATGTCGAGGCAGAATTCAAACGGGCAGACCCGGTATTCTTCCGCGTACTGAATCACCGTCTCCCTGGTAATCCCGGCCTCCCGGTGGATCATATCGTAAACCGCGTCCCCGACCCGGTCGTAATGGCCCTTCGCATAGGGGCAGGCATCGGGATTGCACTCCGGCTTTTCCAGAATACACAGCTTTTCCTTCGCCGTGACCGTTACCGTGCTGAGATAGAGGCCATTTTTCCTCAAAATCTCGAAGGTTTCCTCCGCCACGCCTCTCGTAATCGTCTTGGCCGTCAAATAAAACAGCTTGTCCCCCTGCCCTTCTCCCATGGCTTTCAGCGCCGGAAATACGGTGGATAACGTCTTTCCAATGCCCGTTGGCGCCTGGATAAAGAGATTCTTTTTTCTGGCAATGCTCCGGTAGACGGAAACCGCCAGTTCCTTCTGGCCTTTCCGGTACGGGTAGGGGAACTGTAATTCACGGATCGATTCATCCCTGCGCAGTTCGTGGTGGTATAAATATCTGGCCCATTTTACGTACTCGTGAATCAGGCCGTCAAACCACGTCTCCAGTTCCTCGAAACTTTTCTCCACCTGGAAACGGCGAATCTCTTCTGTCTCGATATTGCAGTACGTCATCTGGAGAGTAACGGCGGAAAGCTGATTGTCGCAGCTGTAGAAATATCCGTAACACATGGCCTGGGCCAGATGAACCTCCACCGGTTCCTCCAAATACGCCAGATTCATATAGACGCCTTTGATCTCGTCGATCGTCACCCCTCCGGGCGTCTCGATAATCCCGTCGGCCCTGCCTTCCACCAGGATCTCAAATAAATCCTCCTCCCCCAAGTGCTTTAAGGCCACCTCC
>CAUEKH010000308.1 GCA_959018155.1 uncultured Hungatella sp. | reverse complement strand
CCAGAAACGGATTTTTGAGGCGTTTGAGCAGGTGGGGGCCAATTATACCAGAAGCCAGGGAACGGGACTCGGGCTGGCCATCAGCAATACCATCGTTCAGTTGATGGGCGGGGAACTGAAAGTAAAGAGTGAGCCGGAAAAAGGCAGTGAATTCTATTTTACCGTAAGTTTTCCGGTTGATACGCTGGCTGACGAGCCGGAGGGAGAGAATGTCAGTTATGATTTAAGCGGGCTCTCCATCCTTTTAGCTGAAGATAATGATCTGAATGCGGAGATAGCAACTGAGCTGCTCACCCTGCAGGGCGCCACAGTCGTCCGGGCAAGAAACGGCCGGGAAGCGGCGGAGATTTTTGAAAAGAGTGATAGTGGCAAGTTCCAGGCAATTTTAATGGATATCCAGATGCCGGTGATGGATGGCTTAGAGGCCTGCCGCGTGATCCGACAAATGAAACGGCCTGACGCTTCTGCTGTCCCGATCATCGCCATGACAGCCAACTCCTTTAAAGAGGATGCGGATGCAGCCATGAAGGCGGGAATGAATGGATTTGTGGCAAAGCCGGTGGATGCACAGTATCTCTTCCACACGTTACTGACTCTGACCGGCAATTCTGCGAAAAAATAATACAGATAACCAACCATATAGATGTAGACGGAATCGAATGGGAAAGGCCGGCGCCTTTCCCATTTTTCTGTCTGATTTCACTGATTTTCCCCGTCACATATTTTCCTCTCTTTTTTCATAAATTTTCTCATTATAAACCATGGAGTAACTCTATGGTCAACTTCCATTTTTCTTAAAATCATGTCATTTTCTTACGCATTCTTACGCCTTTTTTACTCCTGTTGACCCTGGAGTAAGTCCATGGTTTAAAGTCATGGTGTCAGACGAAAGCACTGACAGGATAACGATTTTCATTTATGAAAGGGGATTTTAAAATGAAGAAATCTATGAAAAATCTGGTACTTCCGTGCGCCGCTGCGCTTTTTACCATAGGTGCGTCCATGACGTCATTCGCAGCGCAGGGCTGGAATATGGAAGGTGATTCCTGGGTCTATTTAGACTCCGACGGCAGCCGGGTAACTGAGGAGTGGAAGAAATCAGGAAACAACTGGTTCTACCTTGACTCTGACGGCTACATGGCCAAGAGCAGCTTAATCGAGGACAACGGCAACTACTACTACGTAAACAGCGTAGGCGCCATGGTATCCAATGAGTGGCGGGCCATCGAAGCTGACGGCGATGAGGAAGACGCGCCTGAGGCTTACTGGTACTATTTCCAGAACAACGGAAAGGCTTATAAGGCTTCTTCTTCCGGCACCACTTCCTTTAAGTCCATCAAAAAGGCAAACGGCGAGACGAAGAAATACGCATTTGATGATGAAGGCCGTATGCTTTTCGGCTGGGTCGATGAAAGTTCAGGCCGTGTCACCGGCGAGGAGGCCTGGAAAGAGGGCGTATACTACTGCGGCGGTTCTGATGACGGAGCGCTCGTCACCAATGCCTGGAGCCTCTTAGAGGTGGAGGACAGTGACGCGGACGACGATTTCAACGGCAGCTACTGGTTCTATTTCGGTTCCAACGGCAGAAAGGTCAAAGATACGACAAAGACCATCAATGGTTATAAATACCGCTTTAATGAGTACGGAGCCGCGGAATCTGAATGGTACGCAAAGGCTTCCTCTGCAAGCGCAAGCACCAGCAATCTCTATTACAACTTGCCGGAACAGTGCTGGCTGGCCAAAGGCTGGTTCAAGACCGTTCCAAGCGAGGAGATTGATCCGGAGGCATACGAGAACGGCGACGAGTACTGGTTCTACGCAAAGAATGACGGCGAGCTGGTAAAGAACCAGATTAAGACAATCAACAATTACCGCTATGCGTTTAATGAGAAGGGTGAAATGCTTCACGGCCTCTACAAGATGACCTTCGACGGGGACAGAAATATTGAATCCTACGAAGAAATCGAGTCTGAGAACGATTTACCGGATATGAATGACGCAAGCGAGGTTTACTACTTCGGCAACACTCCGAAGGAAGGCGTTATGGCTACAGGTAAAACCACCATCGACATCGACGGCGAGAAATATACATACAACTTCCGGAAATCCGGTGCAAATAAGGGTGCCGGCTACCACGGTATTTATGATGACTCCATCTACATCAAGGGCCGTTTACTCAAGGCTGATAAGGACGCTAAATATGAAGTTGTAGAGTACATGGGCGAGGACTACTTAATCAGCACCTCCGGAAAGCTTGCCAAGAATAAGAAGAATGTCAAGGACAGCGACGAGAAGTACTACTCTACCAACAGCAAGGGCGTTGTTACCTACAGCGGCTACGACAAACAGTAACTGATTCATTTGCCATCACACAAAGCACTCTTTTTGAAATAGAAAAGGACTGCCGCTTTAACGATACAAAGTCGTTAAGGCGTCAGCCCTTTTTTTATCCCTTATGGATTATTCTGCGTATGCTGCCCGCGCGGCATATGCTGTCTCTTCGCTATAATTTCCACACTGATAAAGCATTCCTGCCGACGTAAGGATAAGAGCCTTTGCCAGGTTCTTCAAAGTACAGTCAGACGAATGGCTTCTGTTTAAAGCCGCCACAGATACAGTTTTGTTATTTCCTTTCGATACACTTGCAGTTACCATAATCGGCACCTCCTCTTTCAATCGTGAAATCATCGACTCACAAAGTATTGATGGCCTTTCAACCATGGATAAATTATACTACTTATCGGCATTTTGCACAATATTGTGTTGATATTTTCTACATATTGCACAAGTGAAAAATAATTTACCGGGCTGTCTATTCTGATTTCTGCCCGCTTTTCTGTTTTCATTCTTTCTCATTTTTGAACGAACTTACGGGAAGCTGTGAAATATTTTCACATTTTTTTGTCATATGACGCCGG
Source organism: uncultured Hungatella sp. (assembly GCA_959018155.1). Taxonomy (GTDB): domain Bacteria; phylum Bacillota; class Clostridia; order Lachnospirales; family Lachnospiraceae; genus Hungatella. The sequence goes on along the minus strand of CAUEKH010000308.1, from coordinate 1,260 downwards.
ATAAATTGCGGCTCAGACGTGAAAGCTGCCCCTCTTCACCGGCCGCATACGCGTAAACGGTAACAGGTCTATACAGTGTGAATGGTAACAGGTCTCATACAGTGTGAACGGTAACAGGTCTCATACAGTGTGAACGGTAACAGGTCTCATACAGTGTTCAGTAAAACAGGCCGGGCAAAGTCCGCACAACCTTTTTTGTTGTTAATTGTAAATTCTTCTGTATCGTGATAGAATAGAAAAATATGATACAGATTATGACACAGGAGGCTGTCTATGATAAATGAAATTTTTACCCTCTATCAGGAGAGGTGGCCGTTTTTTCAGGAACTGATTCTTCAGCATATCAGGATTGCCTCAACTGCCATCGTGATATCCGGAACCATCGGCCTCATTCTCGGAATTCTCGTCAGCGAATATCCAAGGTATTCTACCTGGATTATCGGGGCTATCAATGTAGCCTACACGATCCCTTCTATCTCCATGCTTGGATTTTTGATCCCTCTCACCGGGATCGGGGACAAAACCGCGACGATTGCATTGACCATCTATGGTCTGCTGCCTATGGTGCGCAACACCTACACCGGAATTACGACAATTGCGCCTTCTACCATTGAGGTGGCCCGGGGGATGGGGAGTACGCCGTGGCAGATTCTCTACCGGTTGAAACTGCCCCTGGCTCTTCCCGTCATTGTTTCCGGCATCCGCAGCATGGTTGTCATGACCATCTCTTTAAGCGGAATCGCCTCCTATATCGGGGCAGGCGGCCTGGGCGTGGCTATTTACCGCGGCATTACGACCAACAACGCGGCCATGACATATGCGGGCAGTATCTTAATCGCGGCGGTGGCTCTGCTTTCGGACCAGCTTGTCGCATACTTAGAACGCCATATCCGCAGGAAATGGCATCTGCTGTAGACTGGCAGGGGTGGGCAGCCTGCAGCCATAGTCCGGCAGAGAAAAACAACATCGGCTACTTGCATAATGGAGGATATCATGAACGTCATTGAACTTAAGGATATCACGGCCTCCTATGGAGACCAGACAATCCTGAAACATTTTCATCTGACCGTGGATCAGGGGACATTTCTGACTATCATCGGAAGTTCCGGTTGCGGTAAAACCACAGCTTTAAAGCTGATGAACGGACTTCTCAAGCCGGAAAGCGGCACTGTGCTGATCAACGGGGAAGACATCTCCTGCGTCGACAGAAATGAACTGAGGCGCAATATCGGCTACGTGATTCAGGAAATCGGACTTTTC
>CAUEKH010000307.1 GCA_959018155.1 uncultured Hungatella sp. | reverse complement strand
TGAGATCAATAAGGCCAGAAAAGAGTACAGTGGCGTTATATACGCAAAAGTTTCACAGGTCAGGAAAAAAAGAGTTTTCAACAGTATGGTCTGTTACTATCCTGAATTTTTCTATGAGATTAATGAAAAAAACTATACAGTCGGCAGCCCGGTATTCAGCACCAGAAACAGCGATTTTGTTCCCGGGGCTGTCGTGAAGATTAAGTACGACGAGAAAAGACCGGAATCTTTCATGATAGCGGCTGATGAAGAATTATACAAAATGGCGTCAGACCAGATCAGGATGACACGCTTTGGAGTTATCGGAGTGTGGGTTATCTATTTCTTCCTGGTTTTAATCGGAGCATTCTAGGCCGGGAAACGCGGCAAGGAATTCCAGGCCAGGAAACGCGGCAAGGAATTCCAGGCCAGGAGACGCGGCAAGGAATTCCAGGCCGGGAGACACGTCAGGGCATTTCCTGGGCTGGCGATTCATCGGGTTATCACTGGCATCAGGGCGGGATGCCGCGTACGGGAATGAAAAGGATGGATAATCGAAGCCGGAATGAATGAAAACGGAGAAGAATATATGGTACAAAAAATAAAATTTGATAATAGAAATTCAGAAATAGCCGTCTATCTGCCAGACGGAGTTCAGCCGGAGAAAAAGGCAGTGGAAGAGTTAAAAAGCTTATCGGGCCTGGAAGATACGGTAGAGCGTCTGAAAGAACGCGGCGGATTTTTCGAGCAGGAGGACAGCAGAATTGTCCGGATGATAGTTACCCCGGATTTCCATAAGGGGGCCGGGATTCCGATTGGCACGGTGATGATGACGAAAGGCTTCGTTGTCCCTCAGGCCATGGGAAATGACATCAACTGCGGGATGCGGGTTTATCGCACCGATTTGAAGGAGGAAGAACTGTCCGACGCTCTGGTAGAACTGATTCCCCGGATTCGCCACATATTTTTTGAGGGCGGAAGAAATATCCCGATGAATGCGATTCAGAGGGAGGCCATGTTCCGAAGGGGGCTTGCCGGTATTTTAGAAACGTGCGACGAGGCGGGAAAAGAAGGTTTATGGGAATTATATGAGAAGGAAAGCCAGGAAAAAGAACTGGAGTCCGTGGCATTGAAAGGAAGCCTCGGGGCCGCTTCCGTGGAAGGTCTGGCTGATTTTATTGGAAATGGGACCGGCCTTACTTACGATGACCAGATTGGATCCATTGGCGGCGGAAACCATTTCGTAGAAGCCCAGCGCGTGGCGGAAATCTACGACGGGGGAACCGCCAATGCCTGGGGAATCCGAAAAGGGGAAATTCTGTTCATGATCCACTCCGGTTCCCTGACAATCGGCCACCACAGCGGCCTGATCAACCGAAAAATCTGCGAGGCCATTTACCCGCAGGGAATGTCCCATCCGGACAATCAGATCTATCTGATTCCGAAGAGCGGGAAAATGGATGGAAGCTGGCAGCGATTTCTCGATACGACCAATAATGCGGCAAATTTTGGATTTACCAACAGGCTGTTTTTAGGGCTGATGCTTCAGAAAGCGGTGAGAGATGTGATCGGTCACTGTACTTCCAGGCTGATTTACGATACTCCCCACAATTTTATCTGGGACAGGGAAATTGAGGGGGAGACTTATTTTGTTCACAGGAAGGGCGCCTGCTGTGCCAGGGGCATTGAGGAGATGGCGGGGACGCCGTTTGAGTACTACGGGGAGCCGGTGATGATTCCGGGATCGATGGGGAGTTCCAGCTACTTATTAAATGGGCTGGGGAGTTCAGAGAGTCTCTGGAGCGCCAGCCACGGCGCGGGCCGGAAGCTGTCGAGAGGAGAGGCGGTACATGGAAATGACCGCGAGTTTGAGGAATTTATGAAAAAATTCCATGTCATTACTCCGATAGATGCCGGGCGCAGCGATTTGCGGGGCAGAAGGGATATTCTGAAAAAATGGGAGGAAGCTATCCGGGCAGAAGCGCCGTACGCGTATAAAAATATTGATGATGTCGTGAAGGTCCATGAACACCATGGAATGGCAGGGCTGGTAGCGCGGATGGAGCCGGTATTTACGGTGAAGGCGTAAACCGGCCCGGTGAAGAAAAAGAGTAGAAATGGCCAGAGTGAATGGATATGAGTGGACAGGCGAATACTGTTTTATATGACAGAGATATCAGAGAACCGCTGTTTGAGTATCTGGATGAGCGGTTCGGGAAAAACAGGATACTGGAAGAAAAGAGAATCGGAAGGTCACGGGCGGACACTCTGATGGTAATGCCGGGAATATTTGTCGGTTTGGAGATCAAGAGCGACGCGGATACGTATGAGCGGCTGAAACGCCAGGTACGGGATTACGACCGGTTCTGTGATAAGAATTATATTGTGATAGGGAAATCCCATGAAAAGCATGTGGAGGAACATATTCCGGAACATTGGGGTATTTTAACGGTGATGTCTGATGGAACGGATATTGTCTTTGAGGAGAAAAGAGTTGCGGCCATCAATCCAAAGGCGAAGAGAGAACTGCAGATTACGCTGATGTGGCGGCCGGAACTGCAGCGGCTTTTAAAGCAGAACCATTTACCCGCATATAAACAGAAGAGCAAGAGATTTGTGCAGCAGAAGCTACTGGAAAAAATGGAGTGGGAAGTTTTAAAGCTGCAGATGTGCGAGGAACTTTTTGAGAGAGATTATACGCGGTGGAATGAGGAACTGGAGAAGTACCGTGAGGCAGAGCGTGGAGAAACAGGAGGACTATGCTGAAAAAAACGGATTATATTAAGATTATCAAGACAGCGGCTGGCGCGGCTCTGGCGATTGTCCTGGCAGAAGCGCTGGGGCTTCGATACAGTTCCTCCGCCGGTGTGATCACGCTGCTCAGCATTCAGGATACGAAGAAGGAGACGCTGCGCGTGGTGGCCCGGAGAGTCATTTCCTTTGTGGCGGCACTGGTTATTTCCGCGGTCTGTTTTCGTGTGTTCGGATACGGGGCGGCTGCGATCGGGGTGTTTCTGGTAATCTTTTCCGCCGTCTGTATCCGGTTTCGGATGCAGGAGGGAATTTCTGTTAATACGGTATTGATGCTGCATTTTGCAGCAGAGCGATCCATGTCGGTCAGGGATATCGGAAATGAGGCCGCTCTTCTGCTCATCGGAGCCGGAATCGGTGTGATTTTAAATCTGTACATTCCCGGAAAACAGCGTCAGATTATCATGAAACAGCGCCAGATTGAAGAAAAAATGAAGGCGGTTCTGGGAAGTATGGCTAAGGTGCTGGCCGCGTGCTGCACAAAGTCAGAAAATGGATTTTCCCTGATTGACGGCTGCAATGTGAAGAATCAGAACGTGGAGGAGACGTTACAGACTGCCGGAAAATGGCTGGAAGATCTGGAGAGTGTGCTGGCGGAGGGGGAAAAAGATGCTTATGAAGAACTGGACAATAAGCTGCTTTCTGAATCAAAATATTACATCCGGTATATGAATATGCGAAGGACTCAGTCCTCCATCCTTTCCCGCATTAAGGAAAATATCAGCCATCTGGCAAAACTGCCGCCCCAGTCCTGTGAGATTGCTGATTTGGTGGAGAAGATTAAAGACAGTTTCCATGAGTACAATAACGCGCTGGCGCTTCTGGCTGAACTGGAACGCGTCAGGCAGTCGATGCGCAACCAGCCTCTTCCCGCTGCCAGGGAAGAGTTTGAAAACCGCGCGGTCCTCTACGGGATTTTGCTGGAACTGGAACAGTTTTTGACGGTGAAAAAGGAGTTTGTGGAAAAACTGTCGGAGGAAGAAATCGGGCGGTTCTGGAGCGACGCCATCTTGTAAAATAAGTGTGTCAGCGGTATAATAGTTTTAAAAGGAGGGGAGTTATCAATGAAAAAGAAATTCAAAAAGGTCATCGGTATCATGGTTGCGGTGGTGATTGCCGTCTCACCGGCAGTGGGAAGCGTAAACGGTCCGTTCCTCATGACTGCGGAAGCGCACTCCGGAAGAACGGATGCCGGCGGAGGTCATCACGACAATAAGAACAAGAGTGGACTTGGAAGTTACCATTACCATTGCGGCGGGCATCCCGCACATTTGCATCCCAACGGCGTATGTCCATACGCGGGCGGAGGAACTGACAGCGCCAGCCAGGGAAATAATTCCGCATCGAACCGTGCAGTACAGAATACAACGCCAACGTTACCGGAGCCAACC
>CAUEKH010000306.1 GCA_959018155.1 uncultured Hungatella sp. | reverse complement strand
GCTGGCTGATTTCCGCAGAGGTGGAACCTCCCTGAAGCGGGCCCTCGTTGGCGCCGCATAGAAGCGTCACATCGGAGTAGGAGGTCAAAGGCGATTTCACGAATCTCGTCACACAGATAACCTTTGCGCCGGCCCTTTTGGCCAGTTCCGCCACATGGATGGTGTCCTTGGTGGCTCCGGAATACGAAAATACGACCGCCACCTCATTCACTCCCATGGTGGAAGCCACCATCGCCTGCATATGGGAATCCTGAACACAGTATACCTTCGGTTCAATTCTTAAAAATTTGTTGGCAGCCTTCATAGCGGTCAGCATACTGGCCCCCACGCCGTAAAAGCAGATCCGTTTCGCCTCATAAAGGTAACGGATTGCCGTATTGAAATTTTCTTCATTTAACAGTGTATACGTCTCTCTCAGCGCATTGATATTCGTATTCAGCACCTTTAACGCCAGTTCTGCGAAAGAATCCTCCAGACCGATATTGCCGTCCAGCTGCTGAATGCCCGGCTTCCCGTCATGCAGGCTTAAAGACAGCATCATCTTAAACTCCTGATAGCCTTTTAAGTTCATGGTTTTGCAGAAACGGAACACACTCGTGTCTCCGACCTCGCAGGCTTCTGCCAGATCTGTGATAGACATAAATAATACTTCTTTCGGATTTTGAATGATAAAGTCAGCAACTTTTTTTTCTGCTCTCGTAAATTGGTTATATTCTGCTTTTATTTTTGTTAAAAAGTCTCCCTGCATGTGAATTTCCCCTCTTTTCGCTTTTCTTTATATTTAAGTATAAATTAAAATAATTACCCCGTCAATTCCAAGCAGAAGAAATTTTTTTCACTCTATTTCACTCAATTCAGTGAGAATAACCGGTTAGCAGTTCGATAAAGTATATTTTCCTTATCCTGAGCCGGCAGCATCGCATAATCAATGCGGCTCCTCATCATTCCCATATGATGAAGCGGACTGTCACTGCCGAACATGATATGGTCGGACCCAATCTCTCGAACTGCCCATTCTACCAATCCGGGCAAAATACTTTTTACACTGGAAACGTCCGTGTAAAGGTTCCCATTCCGGCCCTTTAAGACTGCTCTGACCTGATGGGTAACATCGCCGTCACAGCCATTTCCAAGATGGGAAAGCAAGATCCGGACAGCCGGATATCGGTCTGCGAAGACCACATACTCCTCCGGCATACTAAGCTTATCCCCACTGTGCGTTTCTACTACCGCCTGAAACTCGGAAGCAAATGCAAATATCTCATTTCCGTATTCCGCAACAGAATACCCGTGGGCATCCGGATGGATCTTGATTCCCACGCATTTTTGTTCTTTTAACATTTCTCTCGCCTGAATGTAAGTCTCAGGCTCCAGCGGATTCACAATCACCCACTGGTAAAGCCATGGCACCGTCTGCGTTAATTCAAAAAGCCTCCTGTTGGCTTCCGCAACCGTATGGGCGCCGAATGGAAATATCCCTTCCGCCGCCGAAGCCATCACCACACGCACGCCGGCTTCTTTACGCATCTCATCAAGCACATCCTGCGGCAAAAATAAGAATTCCTTTTCTTTCCCTTTCTGTGGAAAGCCGTCCGCCATGCCGAAATGGGCATGTACATCAATTGCTGCTGTCATTTTTTCCTCCACACGCAAAGCGCCGCCCAAAGGAATCCCTTCAGGCGGCACACTCATTCTTGATTAATTATATGCAATTGAACTCTTCTTTGCTTCATCAATAATCGCATTACCCTTCTCAGCATAGGCATCAAGAGCCTCCTGTGCTGTCTTCTCACCGGTCAGAGCAGCCTGCAGTTCCGGGAACAGTACATTTCTTAACTCTGCATATCCTGGTAAGTTTCTGGAGAAGTTAAACAGATACTGGTCATTCTGATTATATGCCTCAAGATAAGGAAGTTCACCCTTAACCTGCTCTACAACAGAAGCGCGGACCGGAACACCATTCTTGGAAGCCAGAACCAGTTCTTTATCAGAACATACGTATTTTACAAAATCCTTTGCCGCTGCAATCCGCTTCTCATCCTTGGTGTTCATGACCATAGCGCCTGTCACATACGTAAATGAGTTCGGATGCGGATCTCCGGGGATATTGGCCAGGCGGTAATCGAACTTCTCCACCTCTCCCTTATCCATGGAAGTAGCAAGATTGCTTAATAAGACACTGTTGGTAAAACTAATTGCAATCTGTTTGTTCTGGAACATGGCATTGCACGTATTGGAGTCAAGACTCTCTGCGCCCGGCACTGTCAGTCCATTGTTGTATAAATCCAGAATATAATCGAGGGCTTTCACGCCGCTCTCTTCATTGACAACGATCTTGTTATTGTCATCGAAAAATGCGTTGCCATACATTCTCAGCCATGCTAAGTTCCAGGTATCTGCCTGATTGTTTAATGCCCATAAAGCTAACGGATAGACATTGGGATTGGCATCCTTTAACTTCTGAAGGATTCCCTTAAATTCATCCGGTGTCCAGGTCTTAATCTCATACTGCCCACCGATTTCATTCTCCAGTCCGGCTTCCTTAAACATGTCCGCATTGTAGACGAAGGTACCTGGCATATGGAAGAACGGATAAATAAATGTTTTCCCTTCAATGGTACAGTTGTCCCAGATTCCGTCAGAAATATCTTTTCTGTCCTCCTCTGCAATAATATCGTCAATAGGGACAATCGCGTCTTTATGGTAGAAGCTTGACATGGTAAACGCGCCTTCAAAAACGATATCAGGCAGGGTATTCGTCTGCTGAGCAACCGACAAATTCTCGTCACGGGTGGATCCGTCGATTACCTCCACCTTTACATTCACATCAGGATTCGCCTCATGATAACGATTCGCAGCCTCCTTAAAGAAGCTGTCATAATCTGCGCCTTCCTCGTTGCCGCTGAAAACGCCTTTCCACTGGGGAGTCAGCCATACCGTCAGCTCCACACCGTCTCCTGACGCCGCTTTTGTCTGCTGTTCCGTTGCCGGCGCCTTCTCAGCTTCCGGCGCTTTTGTTTCTGCCGGTTTGGATCCTCCGGAAGAACATGCTGACAGAATCATGGCGGAAGCCATTCCTAATGCCAGTACTCTGGATATTCTTTTCATAATAGTACCTCCTTCAATTTTATCTTTATTTTCATTAACCCTTTTCAGCGCCCATCGTGATACCGCCGGTAAAATATCTCTGGAATACCAGGAACACGATCAGCATAGGGATACATGCAACGGTTGCGCCCGCCATCTTATAGGCAAAGTTGGGATTGATCTCCTGCATCAGGCTGGCAGTACCTACCATCAGTGTCTTCATGGATTTCGTTCTCGCCATCAGCATCTGCCATAAATAATCGTTCCAGACGTTTACGAAATTCAGAATGAAGAGTGCGCCAAGGCCCGGTTTCACAATCGGCAGGACCAGACGGGCGAATATGGTCAGTTCGTTGGCCCCGTCTATCTTCCCCGACTCTCTGATGGAATCCGGAACCGAATCAAAGAAGCCTTTCAACAGGAACACGCCGAAGCAGGAAGCCACCGTAGGGGCTATCATCCCGGCATAGCTGTCACTCCAGTTTAAGGCCTGTATAATCTTAAACAGCGGGACAATGAAGATTTCCTTTGGCAGCATCAGGGAGCAGATAAAGATTAAATACAGGGTCATGCTTCCTTTAAACTTAATCTTTGAAAATGCGTACGCCGCCAAAGAGGAACAGATGATAACCAATACCGTCGAAACCACGGAAACAACAATACTGTTAAACGCCCAGCGGAACGCCGGCTGCCCGACGAAGAGTTCCTTGTAATTTCCTAAGTTAAATGTCTTAGGGAACCAGTCCGGAGGCATCTTGTAAATTCCTGCAGATGTCTTAAAAGAGCTTGTTATCAGCCAGTAAAGTGGGAAAAGATTCAGAACCGCACCCAGGATTACCAGAATACTCAGCACGAGATCGGACGTTTCCATTTTTTTAATATATCTGAACAATTGATTCATTATAGTCCTCCTTTATCTGCGCTTTTTCTTTGGTTCGATTCCTGCCAGCGTGCGGAACTGCGGCAGCGTGATAATCAAAGCGAACAGGAACATCAGTACACCGATTGCCGCGGCAGAGTTCACTTTGTCATACTTGAATGCGTTCCTGTATAAGGGGGTCTGCTCTGCGGCGGGAGCGGCAGGCTCTGCCACAGCAGCGGGAACTTC
>CAUEKH010000305.1 GCA_959018155.1 uncultured Hungatella sp. | reverse complement strand
CGTACTTCCGGCACCGGCTCCCGCCTTTTCTCCGGTCATACTTCCAGTGGCAGGTCCTGTCGTTCCCCCACCTGCATTTCCGGCAGCGGTTCCCGCTGTTCCTCCGGTCATGCTTCCGGTGCCGGCTCCCGCTGTTCCTCCGGTCATACTTCCAGTGGCAGTTCCTGTCGTTCCTCCACCAACACTTCCGGCAGCGGCTCCCGCCGTTCCTCCGGTCATACTTCCGGTAGCGGCTCCCGTCGTTCCTCCGGCTATACTTCCTGCCGTTCCTCCGGCCGCACTTCCTGCCGCGCTTCCGACAGCCGTTCCGACGCTCCCGGCGACAGCCATTCCGGCGGCGGCGCCTGCTGTCTGGACAGCGGCTCCCGCCGCGGTTCCACCAACCGCATCCAGTAAGGACTGGCGGAAGAACCAGTAAAGGAATGGTACAAGCGGTACACAGTAAAGTTTCGTACCCTGTTTCTCCAGATCGAGAACCTGCTTTTTAATATTTTTGCGGGCATAGTTGAGTCTGCTCTTTACGGTATTTACCGGGCAGTCCATGATTTCCGCAATTTCATTTAAGCTTTTCTCTTCATAGTAGAACAACAGGAGGCACATTTTCTGGTCTTCCGGCAGGCGGTCGATCATTTCTCCTACGAGACGCTTCGTCTCGCTGTAGTCAACCGTGGCCTCCGGTGAAAACTCCACCTTGGTGTCCTCAAAATCCTGAGGCTTCTCATCGTCGTCTTTGATCAGCTGGGAAAACAGCAGCGGTTTCTTTTTCTTTACGTAATCTTTGCACTTATTAATTACAATAGTATCCAGCCAGCCCTGGAATTTCTCCGGATTTTCCAGCTTATCCAGATTGCAGAACGCTTTTACGTATGATTCCTGTATGATGTCCGGAATCTGATCCGTATCCTCCATAAGCTGCTTTGCCACGAAATACGCCTTGCTGGCAGTTCTGCTGTACATCTCATTGATGGCCAGCTGGTCATTTTCCCTGGCAGCTGCCACCAGTTCTCCCATGGTTTTCTCTGTCATGCTTCTTCCCCTTTTACTGCTGTTCCGTCAGTCTGCTTCCACAGTTTTCACAGAACACGGTTCCCTCCACATACGGATGGCCACAGTTCGGGCAGAATAAGCTTGCTGTCGCCGCTGCCTCCATCTGAGCCTTCTCCTGCTCTGACAGTTCACCGGCGCCATTTGGTACTGCTGCCGCTTTGGCGTTTTCCGCCGCTGCTGCTGCCTTCTCCATATCTTTCTGTTTCTTCTGCTCCTTCATGGCCGCCAAATCTTCTTTCGCCATTTCAAAGACACCGCTCTTCTTTAAATTCCATAAAAGGAATACAGCCGCTGCGATTATAACAATCCAGATAAGGATGCCCACCAGATTCAGTTTGCTTCCTGAAAATTGGATCCGCACAGACTGTTCAGCCGTCTCGTATGTCACTGTTTTGCCTTTTACAGTCGGGGCATCCAGTTCATCCTGAGGCAGGCTCTTCTTATTGATACTCTCCAGCAGTCCCATTTTAGCGGTGTAAGTGAGCATGTAGTCATCAGACACCGCCTCCGTAAACGCAGAGTAATCGAACCGCTCATAGAAACCAATCCTGTGGCTGACTGCCATCAGGCCCTTCTCCTCTGCTTTTCCGATAGACAAGCCATTTCCAAATACGGCCTGGCAGCTCTCATCAAGTTCTTCTTCCGACCCTTCCTGGGTGACTGTAACGGAATAAATTCCCGCCTCGTCAACCGCAGCGGTGACCTCCGCCAGTTCCCCGGCTCTGGAAGTAATTCTGTTGAGGATTTCCGTCTGTTCTGCCTCAGCCGGCGCCGCTGTCAGGGAAAATACCGACGTCCTTGTAAATTTGTCGCTGCCCTTCGCTTCCGTTGTCACCTGGGTATTCCCAAGCAGATAACTCTTGACCGCCAGGAACTGAATTGTAGTTTCTGAGATTCTGTCCGATTTTACAATGCCATAGGAGGGGTACGTCTCATCCTCCTGAAGGCGGAAACTCACTTCAGCATCGGGATTTCGTTTCAGTTCCACGCCATTTTCGGCTTTCATATAGTAGCCAAATCTCACCCTGCCGGACTCGTCTCCCGCATAGGCGCTCAAATCCATCTGCTCATTCCAGGAATCAGTAAAGCTGAAAATGCCCTCGTCTCCGGATTGTTTTGCCACCTCTACCAGGTTCTTTTCGGACGCAAGCACCTTCTGGTTAAATGCGTTTAATCCGGCAGCATCCATATTTTCCGCGGAAATGGTCATCTTCGTGCCATTTTCATACGCCTCCCAGGAGGATGCGGCGCCCTCCGGCACATTACCATTTAAAAATGCCTCTATTTCCGCCTTTTTCACATCCATGGATGCCTTCGGTATGTATACAACAACGCTTCTGTCGTATAAGTTACTGTCTTTTACGTTGGTCAGAACATCGACTTTATCTAAGGAGAGATACTCGAGTTCATTTACCTGGATAGAACTGTTGGCATCGTATGGCGTACCTGCGTATACCACCTCTGTCGCTCCATTTTCAAAGATATAGGAGGCGTCATCCTGATCCACCAGGCCGCCTTCTACCAGGACTGTTTTTAACCATTCCAGCAAATCCGTGCTGGTGAAATTTTCATATACCCTGAAACCATTGGCCCACACCGTGTCAGGCGCCGATATCTCCAGGTTTACCTCTTCCCCTACGATAGTCTCTACTTTTTTCTTGTAGTCCTCCGGAGATGTGAACGCCAGTTCCACATGATACCGGTCTGTTCCATCGCTGTTATCGTACGTCCATGTAAGGTCTTTCGGGCAATTTGCCTCCACAACCGCATTCAGCGCATTGATATCACCGTGGAAATTTTCGGCAAATACGCTGGCATCAATCGCCACGTCCATGACTCTGACGCCGGACAAATCTTCATTGATAGTTAATTTTGTTTCCACAGAAGAACCGGCGCTGCAGCCTGCAATCCCTATGACGCACAGAACTGCCAGGAAGGCGATCTTAAGTTTATTTATCCATGTCTTCATGTCTTTCTCCTCCTAGTATTTGATAACCCATTTCCCGTTCTGCTTTTCTAAATTCAGGGAAATTTTAGAAACAGATTCCATTTTCGTACTCTTGTCTGTAAAAATTTCAATACAGGAGACAACCGCCTCATTATCAGAATCTTTTTCTACTGATTTTACCAGGAATTTTACTTTTCCATCCGCATATCCCAGTGATTTTACAAGGGAAGCGGCTGTGTCAAAGGCTTTTTCCATCTTGAAGCTCATAGATAAGTCACTGTCATAACAGCTTAAAATCTTTTTCTCATTTCCTGAGTTCAATGCTTTTTCAAGCTTTTGAACCGTACCTTCCGGTGAATTGCCACTGCCGCCGGATGCGACTGCCAGCACGATACAGACCAGAATCAGAACGATACTGCCTGTCACAAACCGGTTCTTTAAATACTTTTCCATACTGTTTTCTCCTTCTCTTTTGTTTTCCTACACCCCTAAGACGAAGGAACTCTCCCTAAGGTTTTATAAAATCTGAAATTATTTAAAATTATTTTGTGAAATTAGTAAAATCCCCTCATCATGCTGCCTGCCATACTGGTAATCATCTTAGCTGCAATACTTCTGATAACGAAAATCAGGACAATCATGAGAATCAGCTGAAGAATCAGGGTGATTTTATACGTTGCCTCCATCTGACGAAGCGTCACAATCCATGTGACAAGGAGTGATGTGATAACGGTTGCCAGCAGCCAGAATAACAGCAGAGCCAGCGTCAGTTCATATAATGTAATCAGCATGGACACCATAATGAGTAAAACAATGACTGCGTCAAGAGAGAATGTGATACTGAACATGCCAAGTACAGCCTGGAGTGTCAGCCCCTGATTGTTCTTCTTTGCCATTAAGAAAACGCCAATCGCGTAAACAATACGGAGTCCCAGAGCGGCTGCCGTCATTCCCAGGGCAAACATAAATATCTTGTCACTGCCGATAAGATCATTCTTTCCCATAACACAGACAGCAATCAGCATGATAATGGCAAATGCCGCCGCTAATAAATACTGCGGTACCTTATCGGCCGTTGTCATGGCCTGCTGAAGAGTCGCTGCCGGCGCTTTCCAGAAACCGAGGAAAATATCTTTCATGTCTTTTAATTTCTGCTCAAATCCGGGACCCTGAGGCGCGGCCTGAGGCATTGGATAAGGCTGCGGCTGGGGTG
>CAUEKH010000304.1 GCA_959018155.1 uncultured Hungatella sp. | reverse complement strand
CCTGGCTTCCCAGATCGAACCCCATTTCCTCTATAATACCATCGACAGCCTTCAGTACGTCGCCCATATGAAGGGGCAGCAGGAAATCGAACAGGTGGTGATTTCCTTATCCGAACTGCTTCGAAGCGTCCTCTCCAACCACAACGATTTCATCACACTCTGGGAGGAAAAAGATTACATTGAAAACTACATGACGATTGAGCGCTTCAAGTACAGCAGGCCATTTTCCGTGGTCTGGGATGTGGAAGAAGAACTTTGGACGTATCCGGTGCCCAAGCTGTTGCTGCAGCCGGTAGTCGAAAATGCCCTGATTCACGGAATCGCGCCGCTGGAGGAAGAGGGGGTCATCAGCATCAAGGTTTACAGAGAGCAGGATCTGATTGTCTTTAAGGTGCTCGACAACGGCCGGGGCATGAGCGGAGAACAGCTTAAGAAACTGAATGGAAATCTGGAAAGGAAAGATAAATCAGGCTTCCGCAGAATCGGAATTGCCAACGTATTCGAGAGGATTTCCCTGATTTACGGGGAAGCGTACGGCGGAACCATAGACAGTTGTGAGGGGATATTTACGTGTGTGGAACGGCATCTGCCGGCCGGGGAGGGGAAAGATGACTTTGAAAGTTTTACTGGTTGATGATGGACCGGTTTTCAGAACGTATCTGCGCCAGATGGAATTCTGGCAGACAGAAGATTTTCAGCTGATCGGAGAAGCAGGAGGGGCGGACGAGGCGCTGGCATTTTTAGAAAGGCAGGAAGTCGACATTGTGCTTATGGACGTCTCCATGCCGGGAAAGAACGGCGTCGTGCTCTCGGATATCATTTCACACAAATACCCGAAAACAGCCATTGTGGCCATGAGCAGCTATGACGATTACGATTATGTGAGAGAAATACTGAAAAATGGCGCATTCGATTACATATTAAAAAGCCGCCTTTCAGAAGAATTTCTCGTACTCACGCTGAAAAATATCGCAACGCGCTTAAAAGGCCGCTCTCCATGGGAAATCAAGGCAGATTTGAGAAGGCAGACGAGGGAATGGCTCTTCGGAGAAGGAGTCAATCCATTTTCCTCTGATAACAGCAGGAAGGCGGCTTCCATTGTCCGGATCCGGGATGCCGGCGGTATTTCCGGCAAGGAACAAAACAGCCTTATGGAAGGAATTGCAAGGACGGCCGAGGAGGTTTCCACAGAAGAGATGGAGATCTTAGCCTGTACGGGGGACGGGAACTATCTCGTAATTCTCACCAGGTTCTACGGCACCGTCTCAGAGGCGGAGATAAGAAAGCAGTCGGAATGCAACCGGATTCTGATTCAGGATGGAGTCCGTCGTCTCTACAATCTGCGCCTCGACTACGTCCAGTGCCCGCTGTTCTTTAATGACAATTCATTAAAAAGCTTTATTCTGCACAAGCTGGAGGAGACGAAGAAGGAAGGCGGGCAGGAAATCGCCCTTTCCCTTACGATCGGTCAGCATAAACGGCTTTTGACAGCCATAGAGGATCTGAACGCAGCCGGTGCGGAGGCGCAGATCCGGGAAATCTATGCCCGGATCCCCGAGGATCAGATGGGGCTCTGTATCATGGCTACAAAAGAATTGTTAGAAATAATCGAACGGATTTCCGTAGAGTATGAGATTAAACTCGATTTCCTTCCCAGGGAGTTCATGCTGTTCCAGTACACCAGGGTAAAGACGAGGGAAGCCCTGGCGGACCGGATCGGCGGCCTTTACAGAAATGTCCTGAGGGAAATTGGAGAGAAGAAAGAGAAGGAGAAAAAGTATTCGGCGGTGGTGAACCATGCTATCCTCTATCAGAAGGAGCATTTTAAAAGCCCCATCAGCTTACGGATGATTGCGGAAGGGATCGGGGTGAGCAGTTCCTATTTGAGCCGGGTTTTTCACGATGAAACCGGAATGACGGTGACCGATTATTTAAATACCATCCGTCTGGAGGAAGCCAAACGCCTGTTAAAAGAAGATATTCCGCTGAAAGAAGTCGTGTCAGAGTGTGGTTTCCGCAATTACGGATATTTCCTGCGGGTATTTAAAGAGTATACAGGCAAGACGCCGAAGGAGTATCTGGCGGGGGAGTGAACTGAACAGAGGAAGGAATGTCTCCCTGCCCATTTCCACCACAAAATTGTAGATATATAAGTAAAAATAGAGAAGAAAATGGCCCGTTTTTCGTATCTGTTAAAATGGTAAAATCCTTATATCAGAAGTGATTAACCTATTTTAGGAGGAGAACAAGTATGAGGAGAGCAGCAGCATTATTGTTAAGCGGTGTACTGGCAGCAGGGCTGATGACCGGCTGTGGTAATTCGACAGGAACCGGCGGGGAGGCAAAGACAGAGCCGGCCGCGAAGACGGAGGCGGCAGGAGAAAAGACGGAGCCGGCGACGGAGGCTTCCAATCTGAATCTGGAGGGGTTCCCGATTGTAAATGAGCAGATTACCATGACGGTCTACGGCTGTAAGGACCAGAACCACGCGCCGTGGAAGGACGTCCTCGTTCTGAACAAATATGAGGAACTGACGAATATCCACATGGACTATCAGGAGGCCCCGGCCGACGGCTTCGAGGAGAACAAGCAGCTTTTATTCGCCTCCAACGAGCTTCCGGACGTTTTCTTAAAATGTGATATCAGGACGGATCAGATTGCCACCTATGGGGTGGGGAGCGGCCAGCTGATGATTTTAGACGATTTAATCGAACAGTACGCGCCCAACTTAAGCCGAATCTATGAGGAATACCCGCATATTAAGCAGGCAGTAACGGCCTCTGACGGCCATATGTATACAATTCCGGCCATTGATTTGAGCGCGACGGGCAGCATGGGATTTAAGCAGTGGATCAATAAGGCGTGGCTGGACAAGTTGGGAAAAGAGATCCCCACCAATTTAGAAGAATTCAAGGATGTATTAATCGCATTTCGTGATGGCGACCCTAACGGAAATGGTATCGCGGACGAAATCCCGCTTGGAATCCGCGAACCTGACTCAGTCTATTCCTTAGGAGGAAGCTTCGGACTGCAGTTCCAGATGAAGGATACGTACAACATCGACGAAAATGGCACCGTCCACAACTGGCTTTGTGACGATGCGTTTAAAGAGTACCTGATGTATTTAAATGACCTCTACCAGGAGGGACTGCTGTGGCAGGACTACTATAAGAATGACAGGGCTGCGTGGAGAAGCAATCTGGCCGGAGAACTGTTCGGCGCCATGTACATGCCGTATTCTGACGTATTTTTAAACTGTGAAGAGGACTATGTGGGATATGAGCCGTTAATCGGGCCGACCGGTGAAAAGCTGTGGACCGACGCGTCAGGCAGTATCTCCATGCTGGGAAGCTTTGCGCTCAGCAACACCTGTTCCAATCCGGAAGCAGCTATCCGCTGGGTAGATTATTTCTACGGAGATGAAGGAGAAATGTTTTTCCGCTATGGCGTAGAAGGGGAGACCTTTGACTATGACGACA
This sequence comes from uncultured Hungatella sp., assembly GCA_959018155.1. GTDB lineage: Bacteria > Bacillota > Clostridia > Lachnospirales > Lachnospiraceae > Hungatella. The sequence goes on along the minus strand of CAUEKH010000304.1, from coordinate 729 downwards.
GCCATGTGCCGCAGTTTAAGGATGAGATTATCAACAGCCCGGATGGATTCATGACAGCGCTTGGCAAGGTGAACTTAGTGCCGGGCGGAGGTTTCCCGTGCCGCATTTCCGATATGACAGACAATGTGGTTGCCAGTCAGAGGACGAAGGAGGCCGCAGCCATCCTGATTGATTACATGCCCAAGAAGGTGTATGTAAAACCATCTGTATCCATGGAGGACATGGACCGCTTAAATGCCATTGAGCAGGACGTCATCAATTACAGGAAAGAAGCCGTTGCCAAATTCATCATCGGAGAATGGGGATTTGACAAGTGGGAGGAGTACTGCGCTACATTGGAGCAGATTGGAATTCGTGAACTGGAGGAAATCTACCAGAGAGCAATTGACGCAGCGAAGTAGGAGAGAGGGAGCCGGAAGCAGATTTCACAGCCTTCCGGCTTCCGCGTTCTCAGAGAGCCTGCTCGTAAAAAGAAAGTTGGAGGTACGATATGAAACAGAAACAGAACCGGAAAAAGCTGTGGCTGGATATCCGGAAAAATGCCGGTCTTTACATGCTTCTGCTGATTCCGATTGCATGGTATATCATTTTCAAATATATCCCCATGTACGGACTTCAGATTGCGTTCCGCAGATTTAATCCGACCCTTGGGATTACGAAAAGCCCCTGGGCGGGGCTCACCTATTTCAAACAGTTTTTCAATTCCTACTATTTTAAAGATATTCTCGT
>CAUEKH010000303.1 GCA_959018155.1 uncultured Hungatella sp. | reverse complement strand
CGAGCATGGTTAAATCCTCAGGCCCCATCTCTTCACTTAAAACGCACTGAACCTTGTGAATATTAAGCTTCATATCATCCAGATCTTTTGACAGAAGGATTCCCCCTTTGTGGAGAAGCCCCACGTGGTCACAGATATCCTCCAATTCCCGCAGATTGTGGGAGGCAATAATCGGAGTTAAATTCCGATCCTCCATATCTTCCGCAAAAATACTCTTGACCGCCTGGCGCATCACCGGGTCAAGCCCGTCAAACGTCTCGTCACAGAATAAGTAATCGGTTCCCGCACAGATTCCGCAGGCGATAGAAAGCTGTTTCTTCATCCCCTTGGAAAAGGTGTTGATCTTCCTTTTGGGATTTAAGTCAAATCCTTCCATCAGCTTTCCAAACCGCGCCTTATCAAATTTCGGATAGACACGGCTGTAGAATACCTTCATATCTTCCGGAGTGGCGTTGCTGAAATAGTGCTGGTCGTCTGAAATATAGAAAAATCTCCGCTTCACCGACTCGTTCTCAAACACCGTCTCGCCGTCAATCGTCACACTGCCCTCGTCAGGCTTTAAAATTCCGCTCAGCATCCTTAAAAATGTGCTCTTTCCTGCCCCGTTGGTTCCAATCAGTCCAAATACGGAGGCGTCTTTAATCTCTGCATTGACGCGGTCCACAGCTACAATATCGTCATACCGCTTTGTCAGATTATCTGCCTTTATCATCCTGTTCTTCCTCCCTTACCTTTGATTCCCTGACAGTCCAGTCCTCAGCTATCCAGAGATGCACTTTATCCTCTGAAAGCCCTGCCCTCTTCGCCTCTCCAATCCACTCATCTAACTGCTTTCTCAGTTCTCCCACCTTAAGCGACTGTATAGAGCGTGTATCCGCCACAAAACTGCCCCTTCCCTTAACGGAATAGATAAAACCTCTCCGTTCCAGTTCCGTGTATGCCCGCTGGATGGTGTTGGGATTAATCGACAGATCCGATGCCAGGCTCCGGACAGAAGGAAGTTTCTCATCCTGCTCCAGGACACCGCATATCATCAAGTCCTGAAGCTTCTCAACGACCTGTTCATAGATAGGTCTCCGGTCCCTGTAATCCAGAAGAATCATATCGCGCCTCCTTTTCAACTGTATTAATACATCTAATACACTCAGTATACACAAATGCCTCCAATCTGTCAATCGGAGGCATGGAAATAATTTCTTACTATTTCATTAATTTCTCCTGTCCTCTACAATCAGAATCCTGACTGCGTCACGGGAGTTGTTCCAGTTAAAGACGTACATGGTATAAGAGACATTTCCGCGGATAAAGATATTCGATGTCAGAAGCGGAACATTTCCAAACGCGGAACTGTTGGCAACCGATACCGTATAGTAGCCGGCAGGCAGGAAACGGAACCCGGTTACTTCCCTGTAATTGACGTTGCGGAACATCACTGCGCCGCCATTTAAGGAAATATCGACACTGCGGTTTGTCACGGATAAGTTGCAGACGCGGAAGCACCCGGTACCAGCCCCTCCGGTACAGTCCATGTCTGTGACCACCATCAGATCCAGCCCGCTTTCCGTATTGATAATGGCAACCGTGATAGTCGCGTTTAGCGGAACCGTAATCTGTTTCTGAAGGAATACGTAACCGTTCTGTCCGGAAACGGTGATAGTCTGAAGCCCTGATGATACGCGGCCGTACTGACTGACTTCCGCATTGTCGAGGCTGTTGACCACCAGCTGATTATTGATGTAGATAAGGAACGGATTATAGCCGGCGGCGGCATTTAAAAACCGGACGAAACCGTACTGCGTGGTGCTGCAGAAAAAGCAGGGGATAATCGGCCGCGGGAATACCGTGACGATCGTTCCCCAGATGCCGCTTCCGGGACGGTAATTCGGTGCTACCGGTCCCCCTTCTCCCGGGTTGGGAAGCGGGATCACAGGCGTCTGGCTGTTGTCCCTGTCGGGAATCGCTCCGCCCTCACCCGGATTTGGCAGCGGGATGACAGGAACGTCATTCATCGAACCATCGGAAACCGGCCCACCTTCTCCCGGATTTGGCAGCGGGATGACGGGTGTGTTAGCGTCGTTCTGCATATAAGATAAAGTATCCATATAAACCCTCTTTTATATTTGTTATACTTTAAGTTTATTCCACCTTATCTTTGCAGTGCCTGTACACGGTTATTTTTATGTATTTTTACCCGGACTTCTCCTTAGCCGGCCAGTCCCGCTACCTTTTTCTGCCCTTTTTCTCTGCTGTCATCCTTCCAGCCAAGCAGCTTGCGCAGCCTTGCCATCACATGACGGTAAGCGGGAAGCAGGAAGGCGTCGGCCGCAATACAGGCAAGCGGATTGGCGAAGCACACCGCCCCATAGCCGAAAACCGGCACGAGACAGAAGCCCACGAAAGAACGGGCGATCATCTCGCAGACTCCGGCGATGATGGCCAGCTTCGAATAGCCAAGCCCCTGAATCATGAAGCGGATAATGTTAATCAAAGCCAGCGGGAAATAGAACAGGCTGTTGGCAACGAGGAATGACCTGGTATTTGCCAGTATCTCAACTTCTGCGGCATCCACAAACAATAACGCCACCACATCACTGAACAGGAATAAGGCAGCCAGAGCGGCAACCGCATAGACCGCTCCTAAAAGCACACACGCCTTCACACCCTGGTCAATACGATCCAGCTTTCTTGCCCCGATATTCTGACCGCCGTACGTAGCCATCGTCGCACCCATGGCGTCAAATGGACAGCAGAAGAACATGCTGATTTTGCTGCCGGCCGTGACAGAGGCCACTGCGACAGAACCTAAGGAGTTCACAGCCGTCTGGAGGATTACGCTTCCAATCGCCGTAATGGAATACTGAAGCCCCATCGGAATCCCCATTCCACAGAGGATCATCATGGAATTTTTATCCGGCTTCCACTCATCCCCTTGCATTTTTAAAATAGTAAATTTCTTCTTCATATAGAAAAGACAGAGAATGCCTGAAACTGCCTGGGAAATTACGGTAGCCCAGGCTGCCCCGGCTACCCCCATATGGAGAACCAGGATGGTGAAGAAATCCAGGAAAATATTCATCACAGAGGACAGCAGCAGGAAATAGAGCGGCGTTGTGCTGTCACCTAAGGAACGGATGGTTCCGGCAAGCATGTTATAAAGGTAGGTGGCCGGAATTCCCATAAAAATAACGAAAATATAGGAATAGGCGCCGTCGATGATATCCTCCGGCGTATTCATCAGAACCAGGATCTGGCGGCAGAAAATACACACGATCAGAGTCATAACAACAGAGAAAAACAGGGACAGCCACGCACCGTTGGCCACGAAACGGCGCAGAGCCGTCTCATTCTTCTCTCCAAATTTCTGAGCCACCGGAATCGCGAATCCGCTGCACACTCCCACACAGAAACCAATGATCATAAAGTTGATGGAACCGGTAGAGCCGACCGCCGCCAGCGCCCCCACTCCAAGATATTTGCCTACAATAATCGTATCTACCATATTGTAAAGCTGCTGAAATAAAAGTCCAAACAACATCGGAACCAGAAAACTTAAGATAAGCTTCATCGGCGACCCGGTCGTCATATCCTTTGTCTGTCTCTTTGCCATAACTCAATACCCTCACTTATTTTATCTTGATATAAAATTTTCCAAAAGGCTACATCATCATAATTTACTCTCTAAATTGCATTTTTGCAAGCAGAATTTTCTTAAATTTTCCAGATAAAGGAGGGCCAAAAAAAATCTGGCGTTATTTATAAAATTTTTCCTAAAATTCATAAAATTTATGTAAATATTTTGCTTCTCAAACGATTCCTCTTATAGTATAATATCTTCACTACAAAAGGAAAGGCAGGTACACATCATGCAGGAATATTCAGCAATGTGGAAAAACTACTTTAACTTTAAAGACCGCACAACAGTACGGGGATTTTGGATGACCATTCTTTTCAATTTCGTCATTGGAGTGGTTCTCATGGCGCTTACCTACATAGCCAGCATCTTTGGTATCCTCTATTCTCTCTACTGTCTGGCTTTACTCATCCCGAGCCTGGCTCTGGAAGTTCGTCGTCTCCACGACATCAATAAGAGCGGCTGGTGGCTGCTTATCTCCCTCATTCCGATTGTCGGCGCCATTCTTTTACTGGTCTGGTTCTGCAAGGGAAGTGTAGAGGAAGGCAACCGTTACGGTTCCGCTCAGGTATAAGAGAT
>CAUEKH010000302.1 GCA_959018155.1 uncultured Hungatella sp. | reverse complement strand
CCTCGATGCGCCGATAACCGCAATCTCCTCCTTCAACAGCGCCGAAAGTTCCCGGTTCAGCACTTCTTCTATGGTGAGACCATTGTTCTGGCACTGCCAGCCGCAGTAATTCGTCCCGTCGTATGCCACTACCATTTTCACACGCTTCATAATGCCACCCTCAGAACCACAATCACAGCCAGATAAAACAGGTACACCAGATACGTAACTCCGTCACGTCCTGCATAGTGAAGGGGCTTCATCTTCGTTCTTCCCTCGCCGCCGCGGTAACATCTGGCTTCCATCGCCATCGCCAAATCGGTGGCCCTCCGGAACGCGGAAATAAAGAGGGGCACCAGCAGCGGAATCATATTCTTTGCCTTCTGGATCAGATTTCCACTCTCAAAATCAGCGCCTCTGGCCATCTGGGCCTTCATGATTTTATCCGTCTCCTCCACCAGAATCGGGATAAAACGCAGGGCAATCGACATCATCATGGACACTTCATGGACCGGAACTCCAATCTTCTTCAAAAATCCAAGACTCTTCTCCAGCCCGTCCGTCAACTCATTGGGCGTTGTCGTCAGCGTCATGATGGACGAACCGACCACCAGATAAATCAGACGGATTCCCATGAATCCCGCTGTTCTGACGCCTTCCTTCGTAATTTTCAAAAATCCCAGCTGAAAAATCACTTCTCCCTGAGTCAGAAATAAGTTAAAGCTGACACTGATTAACAGCAAAAATACAATTGCCTTCAGCCCACGCACCATGAATTTAAATGGCACATGGCTGAAGCGGACTGCCACAACCAAAAACAGTGTCGCCGCTAAATAGGCCCACAGATTATCGGCTATAAACAGGGAAATAATAAATACCATGGTTCCGAACAGCTTTGTCCTCGGATCCAGCCGGTGAAGCACTGAATTCACCGGATAATATTGTCCCAGTGTAATATCTCTTAACATACATATCTCCTAACGGGAGTCATCCGCACCGGCGGACGCCGTCCCTTCCATATTAAGCAGCTTCAGAATCGCATTCCGCGCCTCCTCCACCGTCGTGATGTCATCGTCAACCGGAACCCCGTGCGCTCTCAGAGTATGGACTACATACGTAATCTGGGGCGCTGCCAGGCCGATGGCTTCCAGTTCTTTGTAATGCTTGAACACTTCCTTTGGCGTATCGTCAAATACCTTTTCCCCGTGATTCATGACAAGAATCCGATCCACATATCTGGCGATATCTTCCATACTGTGAGAAACCAGTACAATGGTCATCCCTTTTTCTTTATGAAGCTTCTCAATCTCGTCCAAAATCTCATCCCGGCCCTTGGGATCCAGCCCCGCGGTCGGCTCGTCGAGAATCAGCACGTCCGGCTTCATGGCAAGCACGCCGGCAATCGCCACACGGCGCTTCTGTCCGCCCGACAGTTCAAATGGCGACTGCCTGTAAAAACTCTCATCCAGCCCGACCATCGTAAGCGCCTCTTTCGCCCGCGCCTCCACCTCCTCCTTCGGAAGCCCCTGATTCTTCGGCCCGAAGCAGACATCGGTAAACACATCAATCTCGAAAAGCTGGTGCTCCGGATACTGGAAAACCAGCCCCACATGGCTGCGCAGCGCCCGCATATCATACTTGTCGCTGTAAATATTCTCTCCGTTGTAGTAAATCGTCCCGCTGGTAGCCCGCACCAGGCCGTTCAAATGCTGAATCAGCGTCGATTTCCCGGAACCGGTATGGCCAATCAGGCCAATGAACTCTCCATCATGGATTTCCAGGTTCACGTCCTTTAAGGCCTGCTGTTCAAATGCAGTCCCCTGGCCGTAAATATAATTTAAATGTTCCACCTTAATTGCCATAATTTCCTCCGTCCCACAGCGTGACCTTGCCCGGAAACTGTTTTGCAAAAACAGGAAGCAGGTATTTCATCAGTTCCTCCAGAGTCAGAATCCCGTCCGGCAGATCCACACCGGCTTTCTGGAGTTCGTAGGCCAGTTCCGTCACCTGAGGAACATCCAGCCGGTATGACTTCAGTTCTTCCACCCGGGAAAATACCTCTCTTGGCGTCCCATCCATGACGACCTTTCCGTCGTCCATCACAATCACCCGGTCAGCGTCTATGACCTCTTCCATATAATGAGTGATAAGCACCACCGTGATATTCTCCCTGCGGTTTAACTCATGGATGGTCTTCACCACTTCCTTGCGCCCGTTTGGGTCCAGCATCGCCGTAGGCTCGTCCAAAACGATACACTGAGGGCGCATGGCCATCACTCCCGCAATCGCCACCCGCTGCTTCTGTCCACCCGACAGTTTGTTCGGGGATTTCATGCGGTAGGCCGTCATCCCCACAGCCTCCAGGCTCTCATCGACCCGTTTCCAGATTTCCTCTGTGGGGACTCCCATATTTTCCGGGCCAAATCCGACATCCTCTTCCACCACATTGCCGATAATCTGGTTGTCCGGATTCTGGAAAACCATCCCGGTCTTCTTCCTCACCTCCCAGAGGTTCTCCTCCCTGGAGGTATCCATCCCCTGAATCCACACGGTTCCATCCGTCGGAAGCAGGATTGCGTCCAGCTGTTTGGCAAATGTGGATTTCCCGGAACCGTTATGGCCTAAGACAGCGACAAACTCCCCGTCCCTGATTTCAAGGCTCACATCGTCAATTGCACGGTTTACTTCTTCTATATTCTCTTCTTCATCTCTTCTGATATAATCATAAATCAGTCTTGACGTCTTTATTATTCCCATAGCAGACCTTTCTGCGAAATTCGCGAATACTCATATGTCAAATAATTTTAGTTTAATTTCGACAAACAGTCAAGCATACGCCGCAATCTTTTCCGTTTCAGACGAAAAAAAGACGCAAACAGCAAATAAAAGCTGTCCGCGTCCCTTTTAATATTCCATATTTTCCTCTGTTACGGCACCCACAGTCCGGAAACATCGAGTCTGTACTGATTGTCTATCACTGTATTGCTGGCCATACTGCCGTCTTCATACAGATAGTAGTATTTGCCTGGTTCCGGCTGAACCCATCCGGTTGCCATTTCTCCGGTCTGGTTTAAGTAGTACCATTTTCCGCCTATCTCCTGCCAGCCGGTCTGCATCACACCGTCGCTGTCCGTGTAGTACCACTTTCCGCCAACAGCTACCCAGCCCGTCTGGACATAGCCCGCTTCATTAAAATAATACCATTTTCCGCTGATCATTTTCCAGGTCGATGTCACATAATTTCCATCGTCTTCGCGGTACTTTTTACCGTCCTGATATGTCGACCACCTGCCCGTCGTATCTCCCAGTTCCTGCACAGCGGAATATTCGGAAGCGACAATGTCGCCATCCTGTAAATACTTCTCCTGCGCGCTGTCTTTGGCAACTGCCCGCACTTCATAGTAATAGCTGTAACCGTCTCTCATATACTCCACCAAATCAATGGAGGTCGTACTGGCTGTCAGATTCTTAATCCATTCGTCTCCTTCATAAAGAGCGAGCTGATACTTGCTTGCGTAAGGCACCTTCTTCCATGTCGCCTTCGTCCTTACAGAATCACTCCAGCCTGCTGTCTCCGGCGCGCCAAGCTTGACAACCGGTATATAGCTTGCCTTAATCACCGTCTCGTCGCCATCCTCTGACGGTCTCGCGGAAACCAGTTCCCCGCCATACACACTGCAGCTGCTTCTGGTATAGCTGCCCGGAATCGTAAAAGTCGCTGTAATCTTTTTTCCCGGGGTCCATTTCTCCAATTCCTGACTCCACTCCGGGGAAACCTCTGAATTATTGATCGTCACCTTAGGTTCGGTGATATCCTCCGTCCAATCACGTTTATTGCCATTGTCAAACCGAATCTTAATGGAAGCCGCCGCCATAGAAGTCATACTGCCGGCTCCTAAGGTCAGCACTGCGCACAACAGCAGCAGCCATTTTCCCTTACCACGTAAATTTCTCATTTCCATCGCCTTCCTTTCTTGATATTTTTCGGATTTCCCGCCGCTCTGTTTGAAAACGATAACCTGCACGCTCCGCGCACAGGTCACCGTCTTCAAACAGAGCAATTCCTCTGCCTTTCTATGACAGAAGAATTGCCCTTTTCCGTTTCTCTGTGGAGGAAAGTCCTGAATTACTTATGCCATACACCGTTACCGTCAACAGGGAATCCGCTGATTGTGGTGGGATGCGTTTTGTAAGCTTTTGAACAGCAAGATGGATGAAGGGCTTCTGGATGC
>CAUEKH010000301.1 GCA_959018155.1 uncultured Hungatella sp. | reverse complement strand
CTGTTCGTGATAAAATTCCTGTTTTCCATGGTCAGCTTCGGTTCCGGAGCGCCGGGGGGAATCTTCCTTCCACTCCTCGTGCTGGGAGCGGTCATCGGAGGTATCTACTATAGTGGAATGGGACTGGTGACAGATTCTCTCGACGGACTGTTAGGAAACTTTATTATTCTCGGTATGGCCGGATATTTCTCCGCAATCGTCCGGGCGCCGATTACCGGGATTATCTTGATCAGTGAGATGACGGGATCGTTCTCCCACCTGCTGACGCTGTCCATGGTGTCGCTGGCTGCCTATTTAGTGCCGGATATCATGCGCTGCGCCCCGGTTTACGACCAGCTGCTTCACCGGCTTTTGGCGAAAATGAACCCGGACAGGAAAGCGCCTCTTTCCGGGGAAAAGGTTCTGGTGGAAGGCATGATTTTCCATGGCAGTACGGCCGAGGGTATGAAAGTATGTGAGATTACGTGGCCGCAGACGTGCCTTCTGGTATCCCTGATGCGAGGTGATGCGGAGTTCGTGCCGCGAGGCGACACAAAGCTTTTAGCCGGCGATAAAATCGTAATTCTGTGCGATGAGACGGCTCACGGCAAGCTGCACCAGACGCTGCAGGAGTACTGTGAGACGGTGAAAATGCAGTAAATCAGTAAAATAGATAACCGTAAGGCGGTATGCTTCCCATGAAGAGAAGTGTACCGCCTTATTTCATTGAAGACGGTGACCTGTGCGCGGAACGTGCAGGTTATCATTTTCATGGCATCTCTGTTACAATTTTTGTAAATTTTTTTTGCAAATCTTCTATCTGTTCAAACCCGGGAAAGTAGATTATCATAAGGCATGTAAGAACAAACGAAACTTAAGCGCTTAGGAAAACAGAAGTTTAAACGGTATTTGAGAAGCGGCGGGGAGCCGGCAGGAGGTAAGGATGAGTAAATTAATTAGTGAAAACTGCATCGTTTTCGACATTGATGCGGCGGAGAAGAAAGATGTGATTAAAGCCCTGGTGGCGGAACTTGACGCGGCCGGGAAGATTACGGATCAGGAAGAGTTCTTCGAGGATGTTCTGGCGAGGGAGGCCATTTCACCCACCTACGTAGGATTCGATATGGGCCTTCCCCACGGGAAAACGGATCACGTGCTGGAGGCAAGTGTGGCATTCGGAAGAACGGTAAAGCCTGTGGTGTGGAATGAAGAGAGCGGTGAGACGGCGGACTTGATGATTCTGATTGCGGTTCCGCTTTCCGAGGCGGGAGATACCCATATGAAGATTCTTGCAAATCTTTCGAGAAAGCTGATGCACGAGGAATTCAGAGAGTCTTTGAGGAAGAGTACGAAGAAACAGGTTTTTGAAATTTTAACAGAAGTGCTGGAGGGGTAGGAAAATGAAAGAGCAGATCAGGATTTTAAAGAAACATATCCTTACGGGTACGTCCCACATGATTCCATTTATCGTAGCGGGCGGAATCCTGTTTTCCATCTCCGTGATGCTTAACCCTGCCGGAGCCGCGACTCCCACAGAAGGGTGGCTTGCCGGTCTGGCGCAGATTGGACTTGGCGGACTGACCTTATTTGTGCCGGTACTGGGCGGTTATATCGCCTACTCCATCGCGGATAAACCGGGTCTGGCGCCGGGTATGATTGGCGCGTATCTGGCCAATTCCATGGGAGCCGGTTTCCTGGGTGGAATGGCGGCCGGGCTGATTGCAGGAGTGGTGGTAAAGCAGCTTAAGAAGATTAAGCTTCCGATTTCATTAAAGACACTCGGTTCCATTTTTATCTATCCTCTGGTCGGAACATTTATTACAGGCGGTATTATCGTATGGGGTATCGGAACGCCGATCGCATTTGTCATGCAGTCTTTAACAGCCTGGCTGTCGGGACTTGGCGACGTGGGAAAGGTACCGCTGGCATCAATCCTTGGAGCCATGACGGCCTTCGATATGGGCGGCCCGATCAATAAGGTCGCAACTCTTTTTGCACAGACTCAGGTTGATACGCTTCCATATTTAATGGGCGGCGTCGGCGTTGCTATCTGTACTCCGCCGATTGGCATGGGAATCGCAACGTTACTTGCCCCGAAGAAATACAACGCGGAGGAGAAGGAAGCCGGTAAGGCGGCGATTCTCATGGGATGCGTCGGTATCACAGAGGGAGCAATCCCATTTGCAGCCAATGACCCGCTGCGCGTTATCCCGTCCTTAATTGTGGGCGCTGTTGTTGGAAATATCATTCCATTCTTAACTGGCGTATTAAACCATGCGCCGTGGGGCGGAATCATCGTACTTCCCGTTGTGGAGGGAAGAGTCTGGTATGTAATTTCCGTATTAGTCGGTGGATTTGTAACGGCAATTATGGTAAACTTGTTGAAGAAGAATAACATGGACGATGTAATAGAAAAAGCCGTTGCAGAAGAAGATGAACTGGACGAAATCACATTTGATGAATTATAATAAAAATAATTGTGGAGGTAATTGGAAATGAAAGTAGTAGGAATTACATCATGCCCGTCAGGAGTGGCACATACATACATGGCGGCAGAGGCATTAAAGCTGTCGGGACAGAAGCTGGGAATCGACGTAATCATCGAGACACAGGGCGGCGCCGGAGTGGAAAACCAGTTGAAGCAGAAGGATATCGACGAGGCGGTCTGCGTGGTTCTCGTCAATGACGTTGCTCTGGAAGGTTTAGACCGTTTTAAAGGAAAAAAGGTCCTGAAAATGGGAGTTTCTGATTTAATCAAAAAATCAGACGCGGTTATGAAAAAGATTCAGGATACCTTCCAGTAAAATGAACGCGGCAACACATCATTTCAGAAAATGGGAGTATAGCAAATAGGGAAACAGGACAGTAAGGAGATGGGGAGCGTCTCCTTTCTGCCCTGTTATCCTGCGTTTAAGAGAAGGCGGTATAACCGTAAGGGGTAGTTTGCGATGTTTAATGGAAGAATGCTGAATATTATCCGGTATTTAAAGACTCAGGGGGAATCCACTTACCGCGAGACGGCAAAGGCGCTGGGGGTGTCGGAGCGGAGTGTGCGTTACGATGTGGACCGGATCAACGATATCCTGTCCTTAGAGCATTTGCCGGAGATCGAAAAGCAATCGAAAGGGGTACTCATTTATCCGAAAAAACTGGATTTAAAGGGGCTGGAGGATGGAAATGACGTCGTCTATACCGGAAAAGAGAGGATGTCCATCCTGCTTCTGATTTTAATGATACGAAGTGAGGATCTGAAAATCAACCGGTTGAGCGATCAGTTCCGCGTCTCGCGTTCCACAGTAAAGAATGACATGGCGGCTCTCGACGAGGAACTGAAGAAGGAGGGGATGGGGATCGGCTATTCCGGCCATTTCTATTTGTCCGGGCCAAAGCTGAAGCGCACCACGCTGATGAATCAGGAGTTCCGCAAATACATTAATTACTTAATCAATCCATTTACCGACTACAATTCCTATGAATTATACTGTATCCATATTATTCACAAGGCATTTGAGGGCGTTTCCATTGCCAATGTGGTGATGGCGGTGGATGAGCTGCTGGAAGCTCTGGGCTGTACTCTCACCAGTTCCTCCTATCTCTGGTACATGTCAAATATCGTGGTTCTCGTCTGGTTTATCCTTCACGAGAAGGAGTACCCTCTCGACATCACGGTAGTGCCGGAGTTCGATCGGGAAATCTATGACCATTTTGCCCGGAAACTGGAAAATATCATCGGCCGGCCTGTTTTGGAGGAACACATCTGCATGATGGCCAGAATGTATGATTTTACGAATAAAATGGCCGGAGGAAATGCGGATGTAGACCCGGTCCACGCCCAGTCGGTGACATTTTCCCTGATTTCTGCCATGTCGGACAGGCTGGAAATGCCGTTCGATAAGGACAGGACTCTGATGGAAGGGCTGCTCAATCACATGATTCCGCTGATCCAGAGGGTGAAGGACCATGTGGAAATCAGCGACAATATGATTTCCCTCTTAGGTCCGGAGGAACTGAAACTCTATGCCATCATGAAAAATGTCTGCCGCGGAATCGACACGCTGAAGGAAATTACGAATGAAGATGAACTCGTATATCTGACAGTCTGTTTTATGGCCAGTATCAAGCGGATGAAGAGCGTGCCATATAAACGGGTGCTTTTAGTCTGCGGCCATGGCTACGGCACCACCACGATGTTAAAGGAGGCGCTGCTCAGTGAGTACCAGATTCATATTCTGGACACGATAC
>CAUEKH010000300.1 GCA_959018155.1 uncultured Hungatella sp. | reverse complement strand
GTATGGCTGCATCGCCGGTATCAATGTCACCGCCAGCCATAACCCCAAGGAGTATGCCGCAGGCGCCGCAGTTTAACTCGTCCTCCGGCTTCGTCTTTCCGGTCTTTTTTAAGATTTCCTGAATCTGGGCTTCCGTTGGAATCGGATCCCTTGGGGAACGATCCAGGAACAGTTTTTTGAAGGAAAGGCCGGACAGGACTTTCTCTACTTCCGCCTTTTCGGCCGGCTCTCTGGTGATCGTCTCTTCCATGTCGAGTTTTACCTTGAAACGGGAGATACTTTCATCATTGACGGTCGGCCCTTTGATACAGCCGCCGGAACACATATTCATCTCGATGAAACAGCCATTTATTTCACCGCGCACCATACTCTCACATAAATCAATACAGTTCTTACTGCCATGAACGTAGAACTTGCGGTAACCATCCCCCTTCGACTCTGTTGCCAGGACGGAGTGGACGACTCCGTTGGTGACGGGGTAGAGGCGGTTGACCTTTGGATCGAGGTGGTGGAACGGGATGTCCTCGCAGTCCTCGATGGTGATGTCTTCTTCGCTTAACCAGCGGTTGATGTCGTTGAAATTGAGAACGGCGTCAATGCAGTTATCATGGCGGACATCGGAAGCTTCTTTTTTCTTGGCGATACACGGTCCTAAGAAAACGACCTTCGTGTTATGGCCCAGTTCTTCTTTTAACATTCTGCCGTGGGCTATCATAGGGGATACGACCGGGGCCATGTAAGGGATAAGCTGTGGGTAGTAGATTTCAATTAAATCATTGACGCTCGGACAGCAGGTGGTGATGATGTTGTCCATCTTCCCCTCTTCCAGCAGCTTTGCATACTCGGCTGTTACGATGGCAGCGCCTTCCGACGTCTCACGGACATCTGCAAATCCGAGGCGGCGTAGAGCGGCGTTGACCTGGCCGATGGTCTTGTATTTTAACAGGCCCATGTAGGAAGGGGCAATTGACACGACGGTCGGAATGCCGTTTGCTATGTAGCCTTTTACAATGTCTAAATCGCTGACCAGCGTCTTGGCCGACTGGGGGCAGACCTGCATACATTTTCCGCATAAAATACATAAATCAGGCATGATTTCGGCCCGCTCGTCTTTGATCATGATGGCCTTGACTTCGCAGTTGCGGACACATTTGTAACAGTGCTTGCATTTTGTAGCTTTGAAATCAATGATCGCCATAATTACAGCCTCCCCATGATTTCTTTTTCGAAAAACTCCTTTGTGTCTTCTGGTTTTAAGGAATAGAGCTGGCCGTCTACTGTGACACAGACGCCGTTGACACAGTTTCCACTGCAGAATGAACCGTTTAAGTCAACCTTGTTGTCTAAATGGTTTTCTTTTACCAGCTGCTGAAGCCTGGAGATAATTTCTCTCGATCCTTTTAAATGACATGCGCTTCCTATACAGATTGTAACTCTCATGTAAATTTCCCTCCAATGGTTTTGAGTTTGGTTTGATGGGTGTGAGACCTCTCCGGCCCCCGTCTGGCTCTGCCCTTTGCGAACATTATCTCACATCGTTATTATATTATCAATCAAAAAATACCGATTAATCTGCACTTTTTTCCATACAAGACACGGTTACTTCTACTGTTTTCTGCTGTTCTGCATCAATAAGCCCATATGTATTCAGCCGCAGCTTCGGGATTACCGGCAGGCTGGCAAATGCCAGCGTCATAAATGGGTCAATTCCTTCCGGGATTCCCAGTTTTCTTGTCTCTTCTTTCAACTTCTCCAGCTTTTCATCTACCACTTCTGCCGGCTCTTCGCTCATGAGTCCCGCGATTGGAAGCGCCAGTTCCCCTAACAGCTTTCCGTCTGCCGCCACGGCTAAGCCGCCCCGGTTCTTTCTCACGGCATTTCCGGCCAGCACCATGTCGGCGTCGTTGGTGCCTGCTATGATCAGATTGTGGGAATCGTGGGCGATGCTGGTCGCTACCGCTCCGCGCTTTAAACCGTATCCGCCTAAGAATCCCAGGCCGATATGGCCGGTGTCGTGATGGCGCTCAAAGACTGCCATTTTTATAATGTCCTCTTCGATATTCACTCCCGGCGCAGTCCCCTCTTTTTCTGTCCAGGGAACGAGCCGTTCTGTGGTCGTCAGTTCTCCGCTGGTGAGACATAAAACACGGATTGTATCGCCCTTTTTCTTAATCTTAAGCTGTTCCGGCGTTATCTCCCGTAAATGGAAGGAGTCGCCTACCCGCGGCGGAATGGCTGTTATTTTCTTCTCAGCCGCAAGAATGTCTTCAGCCATATGACCCTCCTCGGCCACCAGCTTCCCATTTTTATAAACCTTCTCTACTTTAAATTCTTCCAGGTCTGAGACAACGATGAGATTTGCCGCATAGCCCGGCGCGATGGCGCCTGTTTCTTTTAAACCGAAGTACCGGGCCGCATTCCAGGATCCCATGATGACCGCGCGGATGGGATCGGCCCCCAGCTTTACCGCCTTTCTTATTATGTAATCGAGATGGCCCAGGCGGATCAAATCGCCCGGATGCTTATCGTCCGTTACCAACATACAGCGGTGGCAGTAAGGCTCTTTAAATAAAGGAAGCAGCGCTTCTAAATTCCTGGCGGCTGTTCCTTCCCGGATCATGATCCACTGGCCCCGCCTCAGCTTCTCCAATGCCTCTGAGGCGTCGGAACACTCATGGTCTGACATGACCCCGGCCGTGACGTACGCGTTCAAATCCCGGCCGGAAAGCCCGGGCGCATGGCCGTCTATGAGTTTCTTCCGGGACAGCGCCCCTTCCACTTTCTCTAAAATAGCGCTGTCCGCCCTTGTAGTGCCATAGGAATTCATCAGTTCCGCAAGCCCTAAAACCCGCTCTTCTTCATAAAGCGGCGCCAGCTTCCCGGCCGTAAGTTCCGCCCCCGACTCATCGAGCCCTGTGGAGGGCACACACGATGGCAGCATAAAATATACATCGAGAGTCAGCCCCTCTGTCCGATCCATCATAAAACGGATTCCATCCGTACCGGCCACATTTCCAATCTCATGGGGATCGGTGACGACGGCCAGGGTTCCGTGAGGAACCACCGCTTTCTCAAACTCTCCCGGCGCAACCATGGAACTCTCTAAATGGATGTGCCCGTCTATCAGCCCCGGACATACCACGGCTCCCTGTAAATCAACCTCGTTCTCCCCTTCATACTCCCCAAGTCCGACAATCACACCGTCTTCAATAGCGATATCCGCCTCCAACAGTTCTGCCGTAAATACATTAACCACCCGACCATGCTTCAATACGAGAGAAGCTTTCTTCGCCCCAGCAGCTGCAAGAATCCGCTCAGCCAGCTTCCTGTCCATACCAAATCTCCTTTCCGAAACACCTTCCCGCTTCTCTTTTATTCTATTTTCCAGCCAGCTTCGTGACAGAAGCTGTAATCAGCCGTTTAAAGAGCGGCGCAACCCGGTCGGCCGTCTCCTGCACCTCGGTGTGGCTTAACGGTTCTTTGGTAATCCCGCACGCCATGTTAGTGATACAGGAAATTCCGCAGACCTTCATTCCCATATGATTTGCCGCCACTGCCTCACAGGCAGTACTCATCCCCACCGCGTCAGCGCCGAGGATTCTGCACATCTGCACCTCTGACGGCGATTCATAGCTGGGTCCGGTCAGCTGTAAGTAGACGCCTTCTTTTACTTCAATTCCTTCCTCCCTGGCCGTCTCCTTTATCACTTCCCGTAAATCTTTTCTGTAAATATCGCTCATATCAGGAAATCTCGGCCCCAGTTCGTCGATATTGGCCCCGATAAGCGGCGATGGAACAAAGCTTGCGATATGATCGCGGATTATCATGAAATCCCCCGGCTTAAAGTTCGCGTTAATTCCGCCGGAAGCATTGGTCAGGAACAGGATCTTCGCTCCCATTAATCCCATCAGTCTCGTCGGAAGCACCACATCTGTCATCGGATATCCTTCATAAAAATGAACACGGCCCTGCATGATCACCACCGGTACGGTATTCACATACCCGAACACAAATCTTCCCTTGTGGCCGGCCACCGTGGAAACCGGAAAGCCCTCGATATCCTTATAATCAATAGTCGTAACCACCTCAATCTCCTGCGCGTATTCTCCAAGCCCGGAACCGAGAATCAACGCAATTTCCGGGACAAAATCGGTCTTCTCCCTCACGCTTTTCAAACAGTTCTGCAGCTTTTCGTAAACTTCATTCGCCACTAATAGAAATCCTCCTTGTATTAGTT
>CAUEKH010000299.1 GCA_959018155.1 uncultured Hungatella sp. | reverse complement strand
CCTCCGGCCGCGTTCCCACGAAGCTCATATCCCCCAGTAAGATATTGATCAACTGAGGAAGCTCATCCAGACGGTAATGCCGCATGATTGCCCCTAACCGTGTGATCCGCGTATCGCCGCTGGCTGTCACCTGACTTCCCATCTGATCCGCATGATTGACCATCGTCCGAAATTTAAAAATACGAAACTGACGGCCATACTGGGTCACACGAACCTGACGGAAAAAGGCCGGCCCCGGAGAATCCAGCCGCACAGCCATCGCCAATACCACAAGCGCCGGCGCCAACATGACTAAAAGCGCTACTGAAAGCGTCACATCCATGCACCGTTTCAAAAAAAGACTTGCTTTCTTTTTCTGCAATTGATCATAATAAGGCCGAACCGCCTCATTTTGCATACGTTTCGGTAAATCATCCCATTTTCTTAACATAAGTCCATCCATACTTTCTTAAAAGTGTCCGTCACATAGACCACCTGCTCATCGGTCAGGCATGTATGCAGCGGCAAGGTCAGCTCATTTTCAAACATATGAAATGCATTTGGATAATTTTTAATATCAAACCCCATGTCTTTATAGGCAGATAATAAAGGCAGCGGTTTGTAATGAACATTCGTCGCCACGCCTTGCTCCGCCATTCCCAAAATAAACTGATTTGTAAACTCACGGTCTCTTCCGGTCAGACGCACAAGGTATAAATGCCCGCTGGATACATCTTTTTCATTAAAATGCACCAGGCGGGTCACAGGAAATTCGCTTAAAGCTCTATCATAAATTTCGATAATTTCTCTCCGCCGTCTCAGTATTTCCGGATAACGTTTGAGCTGAGCCAGCCCAATGGATGCCATAATATCCGTCATATTACATTTATAGTAAGGCGCTATAATATCGTATTCCCAGGCTCCCACCCTTGTTTTAGCCAGAGCATCCTTCGACTGGCCGTGAAGTGACATGAGCATATACTGCTTGTATAATTCCTCATTGTCCATCCCCGGAATATCTCTCCAGGTCACCGCACCGCCTTCCGCTGTCGTCAGGTTCTTTACCGCATGAAAAGAAAAACAGGTAAAATCAGCAATTTCCCCGCACATTTTCCCCTGGCGCATCGCTCCAAAGGCATGGGCGGCATCCGCCATAAGGATGACCCGGCCAATTTTTTTCTGAATATCGTTGGACGGTCTGAATAAATCTTTTTTGCTCTCCACAATTTGAAAAAGACGGTCGTAATCACAAACCACGCCGCCCAGTTCTACCGGAATGATTACCTTCGTCCGCTCCGTAACAGCCGCTTCCAGCTTGTCATAATCCATCTGAAAGGACTCGGTTCCCGTGTCCACCAGCACCAGTCTGGCTCCTACATGGCAGACCACACTGGCTGTTGCCGTATAAGTATAGGCGCTTGTAATGACCTCATCTCCCGGCCCCACACCAAGGAGCCGCAGAGTTGTTTCCATACAGGCCGTCGCTGAATTTAAAGCAACGGCCCGGCTTGTCTGACAAAAATCTGCAATCTTATTTTCAAACAACTTCGTTTTCGGTCCTGTGGTAATCCATCCGCTTTTTAATGTATCTACGACTTCTTTTATTTCTTCTTCGCCAATATCCGGCGGTGAAAAAGGAATGTTCATCAAGTCTCATCTCTTTTCAATGTTTTACTCTGTCGGAAAGGCTCATACTGGCTGACCTCCGAATCGCCTACCGGCGCCATCCGCTTCGATTTCAGCGCATCCCGCTTCTTATCTTCCGACCGGATGTGATAGGTCGGCACTATTTTAGATATCATGGCCTTCATCTGGTCGGTTTCATCATAAGCATAGGTATAAAGCTTTTCCAGCTTTTGAAGAAATTCATCCTCATCAAATTCTATCGGTTTTCCGACATAAATCATCTTATTTGCCGTCTGCTGAAGTCCTTCTTCATTCATCAGAAGCTCCTCAAACAGCTTCTCTCCCGGTCTCAGCCCGGTATATTCAATCTCTATATCCTCGCCCACCGTATAACCGGAAAGACGAATCAGATTTCGCGCCAGATCATCAATACGCACCGGCTCACCCATGTCCAGTACAAAAATCTCGCCGCCTTTGGCTGCGGCTCCCGCTTCCAGCACAAGACTCACCGCCTCCGGAATCGTCATAAAATAACGCACCACATCCGGGTGAGTCACCGTGACCGGACCGCCGGCTTCAATCTGCTTCTTAAACAGGGGAATGACACTGCCATTGCTTCCCAGTACATTTCCAAACCGCACGGCGACAAAATCTGTATCCGAACGATTATTAAAGGACTGTACGATCATCTCGCACATCCGTTTGCTGGCGCCCATAATATTGGTCGGATTCACCGCCTTATCGGTGGAAATCAGCACAAACCGTTTGGCGCCGTACCGATCAGCCGCCGTCGCTACCTTATAAGTCCCAAATACATTATTTTTAATCGCCTCATTCGGACTGTCCTCCATTAACGGCACATGTTTATGCGCCGCCGCATGATAGACAATCTCCGGCCGATACTGTTCAAAAATCGAATTTACCCGATTTGTATTACGCACCGAGCCAATCAGCACGATCAAATCCAGATGTGGATACTTTTGTTTTAATTCCTGTTGAATATCATAGGCATTATTCTCATAAATATCCAGAATAATGAGCCGACGCGGGTGATTCGCCGCAATCTGACGACACAACTCACTTCCGATCGAACCGCCGCCTCCGGTCACAAGAATACATTTCTTGGAAACATAACTCATAATGGACTGAACATCCACATCCACGGTTTCCCGACCGAGAAGATCTTCAATCTGAACATTACGAATCATGGACAAATCCAGGTCTCCGGTCACGAACTGATAAACACCGGGAAGAATTTTCAGGTCGCAGTTCGTATCTTTACAAATATCCACGATTTCTTTTGTGGTTTTTTTGCCTATACTCGGCATGGCGATGATAATTTCATTGATATCATATTTTTTCACCGATTCAATAATCTTATCCCTGCCGCCGACAACTTTCACTCCATGAATATAATTATTCTGCTTATGTTTATCATCGTCGATAAAACATTTGATCCGGGCATCCAGATAATTACTCATGATCAGCTCTTTCATGACCATATTTCCGGCCTCACCAGCGCCAATGATCATTGTATTCCGGGCATGCCGTCCATGATTCCGGCTCTCTACCAACGTCCGTATAATGATGGTTGAATATCTGGTAAAACAAACGCAGATCAGAAGACAGATAAAGTAAATAGCAAAAAAGCTTCTCGGTACTGCATTATAAGTAAAATAGCTATAGATTATTGTAAAGATCGTGGACCCTGCCACCGCAGCCACAATGCCCACAAGTTCCCTGGAATTCGCAAAACGCCACAGTGTATGGTAGAGCTTCGCCGCCCAGAAAATCAACAATGTGATCACGATAAAGGCCGGAACCATCCGTTCCACTGCCATCCTATAGGGAACCGGTATATGGCTCACATCCATTTCAAAACGCATGAGCAGGCCCAGAAAAGAACAGAGGGCCACGCTCAATGCGTCTACGATGACTAAAAAGAGTTTATTAATTAACGCTTGTTTTTCTTTTTTTAAGGAATCCATCGCCTAATCCCTTTCCCCGCAATTTGAATTAATTCATCATGCTCGCGGTAATTTCGTCCTGTGTTACGGTTTCGCCATTTCTGATCCGATTGATAAAGTCTGCTGCCGTATTGACGCTGTTTTCATCCGGATTCATGACGTAGAGCACATTATCTCCCGAAGAATAGCAGGTATTTTCATCACCTGTACCCACAACTCTGGAAGACAGCATATCCCATCCGTCGCCGTCGTTCAACTGCATACGCACCAGACTGGAAATCTGCTGCTGACTTAAGGATGTCTCAAAGCTGTCAGACAAGCTGTCCATAATACCCATGTAACCGGTTAAGATGGCCGGTGACAAACATTTGTTAATGATTGCCTTCATAACAATCTGCTGGTTCATGACACGGTCATTATCGCCATTCGGCAGATTATAACGCTCTCTGGCAAAGGCTAAGGCAGAAGAGCCGTCCACACCATAGTTCATGCCCTGGACAAAGTATTCACCGCTGATGGTCGTAAATTCGTAAACAGAATCCAGATCCACACCACCAAGCGCATCCACCATATCCCGTAATGTGGTGAAATTCACCTTTGCATAGTAATCGATGCCCGCCGGGACGCTGAAAAACATAAAAGCAGAAGTGCCATGGAAGATGGCAG
>CAUEKH010000298.1 GCA_959018155.1 uncultured Hungatella sp. | reverse complement strand
TTGGATAGCAGAGCATCGGAGCGCGTCTTCATATCCTGCAACGCCTCTTTTGGCGTCTTCTGTCCCAGCAGGACGGATTCAATTCCTTCTTTCTTAATATCGCCGATTTCAGCCGTATGGCCTGTCTCAAGCGATTCATAGGCATTGGTCGCGTCGATGGAGAGATATTTTCTCAGTGAATTCTCCTCAAAAATACCGGGCTTTTCATTGAGGGCCTCCACGATCAAATCGGAATTAAAATCTTTCCATAACGGGATACGGCCACCCTTGGCCAGCGGAGCCATGCCGCCTTCAATGTACCAGATCACAAAATCCATGGCTTCGTCCACATACTTTGTCTTGGAATTGACACAAATCACATCACCGGCCCCGGCAATTCCACTGTAATCCGCCTGATCCATAAAACTCTCATCCGGAACCGGGAACGGAATCAGAGCCGTCTCAAAATCATGGGGGTAAGTCTCCAAATCTTTGACAATACGAAGCTGGGAAATACCGAAGGACATGGCAGCCTTTCCCTCTAATTAAACAATGGCGAAGCTTAAACTATCAGACTTGTCAGCCGCATAGGAAGGCGCCCAGCCCTGATCCATAGTATCCAGCAACAGCTGTAATCCCTCTTCATACACGGGGTTATCAAAACTCGTCTCCTTACAGGAATCATCGGCATACGTCTTATATTTGCCGAGCACTGCCCCCAGATTACCCATACCGCCTGTTGTGCCACCTCCCACAAGCCACCAGAAAATACCGTAAACCTTGTCCGGCCCCTCTCCTTTGGTCAACTTCGGAAGGACTTCGAGGAACTGGGAATACGTCCAGCCATCAACCGGAAGTTCAATTCCCGCTTCTTTAAACAGATTTACATTTGCCAGAATCCAGTTGACATTTTCATATTTTGTAGGAAGCCCGTAATTTTTGCCATCCAGTAAATATCCCCCAACGTTACTTTCACCAAGTTCTTTTGCCGCGTCAAAATTTCTCGCCTCCAGATAGGGAGTCATATCCAGTAAAAGATTGGCATCCGCACGTTTTTTCAGTCTGGACAGACCGCCATATCCGATAAATACATCCACATCATCGCCACCCAGCAGATAGGTGTCCAGCTGCAGATTGCCGTCATCATTATTTACATATCTGGTGTACTCCAGCTGGATCCCTTTGTCCGCAAACTCTTCATTAAAATTCCTGACCAGTTCATCATAGCCATACTCCGGCTGGATTCCTGCCCATAATTTCAGTGTAATTGGTTCCTTCTTCCCCTCCGCTGTTGTCGTTTCCCCTGCTTTTGTGTCCTTTTTTGTGTCCTTCTGAGCCGAATCTGTGGTGGTGCTGTTGCTCTGTGCCGGCTCGTTCTTCACGTTACAGCCTGTTAATGATACCGCCATAACCGCCGACAAAAGTAATGCTACTGTTCTCCTCATGAGATCGTCCTCCTCTTAATCTTTTATTCGTATGCCCGAACTTCAAATATTCTTGCATCGGGCAGCCCGTTCGTCGCATAAACCGTCACACAAATACAATCACACTTTGTTGGCTCTAAAAACAGGATATTTCTGCGCTGATGATTTCCGCATATCTTTTTTTCAAAAACCTTCTGCCCCTGGTTCCAGAGTTCTACGGAGTAGTCCTTTACCAATTCCACGGGGATGCCAATCTGCTGCTGTTTCTGTCTCTTTTCCGACAGTGTAATCTTTGTGGGTCTGCTCAAATTGGGATCAAAGGTCAGATGAATCCGGCTTAAAATGGCCGGCGCTTCTAAGTTCAGTGTCACTGTTTCCCCCTGTTCTCTGATTCCCTGGGATTCCCAGTAATTGATCGCCCCATCGACATTGCGTGACCAGCCATTTACCACATTGGAGGCAGGCGCCGCCGGATTCTGGCTGGTAGCGGTTACCATGGCTCTTCTGGCCAAATCTTTCTCATCCTCATTTTTGATACCCGGAATAAAGCAGTCGTCACGAATCAGTCTCTGCTGCAGTTCTTTTATATGGAAGCCAATCTCCCTCGGAAGACATCCATACTGGATACACATGGCTGCCGCAGTACCCGCGGCCTGCCCGCCGACGGCACACGTTCCCATCACCCGCGAACTGGCCATGCCAAGCTTCGTTGCGCCAATCGCCCGGCCTGCCACCATCAGGTTCTTCACGTTCTTAGAGTAATAGCTTCTGTACGGGATGGTATAAAATCCGGGAAAATTGTGGATAAATGAGCCTTCCTTATCCCTGTCATAGATGCCATTGGAAGCGTGACGGTCCACCGGCCAGCCGCCATAGGCCACGGCATCTTCAAAGCGCCGGTTTTCAAGCACATCATTCTCATTTAAAAGGTAATCTCCCACAAGGCGCCGGCTCTCTCTGACACCGGGCAGCATACCGACCCATTGAAGCGCATAATTATCCGCACCGTGTTCTCCTTCATTCTTTAAATGATCCCAGACACCGTACACACAGCCAACCAGCTGATCTCTTATGGTTTCATACTCAGAGATGATGTCATCACTCTCACCGGGAATCTCAATCCACCAGTATCCGTAATCCAGTCCGTAACAGTCAAAATCCTCCGTGCTCTCCCCGCACTTTAAAACGGTTCCGATACCTCCCTCACTGGTATTTAAGTGTACCCGGGACGGATAATTTCCATGGCCGCGATATTTCAAATCCTCTTCTGTGAACTTCCTTGCCCACGGCGGCGTTTTAAACTTCACCGGCTGACTCTGGGCTTTGGATTTAAACAGGAGTGTGTTACCCATCCGGTTATTATTCGGAACCTCCGGGGCATCTGGTTCTCCGAACTCCTCTTTCCCCTCGCTTCCAATGCGAAACTCGGCTCCGGCCATATAGCCAAGCGTGCCATTGCCGCTGCAATCCATAAAAATACTGGCAGAAAAACTCCAATGAATCTCTGTCGTCGACTGATAACAGCAGATTCTCCTGATTTCATCACATTCCGTCTCCACCTCATACATCGCCGTGTTGAAATATACCGTCAGATTCTTCTCCTGTTTCACAGCCTGAAACAGGACGGCATCCCAGATAGAGTAATTGTAATCATCATTGTAACATTTGTTCTCCAGTAAAATTTCTTCGATGATCCCCGTCTCTTCCGCGTCTTTTTTCAACGCATTACTGGAGGCACCGCAGATATGCATCCGGATCTCCGAACTGGCATTCCCTCCTAAAACAGGCCTGTCCTGAATCAGGGCCGTATGGGCCCCATTTCTGGCACTGGCAATTGCGGCGCAGATACCTGCCATACCTCCGCCTACTACAAGAACATCATAAAACGCCTCTTTCTGTTTCCTTCGTACTCCCATAGCCATTCTCCTCTGTGCAGCCTATATGTTATTACTTTATCTATCTATCATTATATATGTTATGACATAAAAGTCAAGAATATTTTCACTTTTCACAAAATAAAGTAAATTTTTCGTTATACAGTTGGTAATATATTCCATTTTTCCTTACAAAAATCCGTATATATCATAATATATCTTTAAAAGCCATGACAATCTTTCGCTTTTTCAAATAAGACATAACATTTATGATTCCAGACCACTGCTCAAAAAAAGATGCAGTTCAATCCTCAGGAATAATTCCCTTGAATCGAACTGCATCTTAAATTTTTTCACTCATATCGTATGAAATTGGCTAAAAACGTATTTTCAGAATAAACTGATTTCTGTCGGCAGGGTAGAAACTCTCGGTATACTCCATCAGCTGCCCTTCCTGATCATAAGTCTTCGACGTAATACAAATAGCAACTGAATTTTCCGGAACTCCCAGTAAATGGCACGTCTTCCCCTCCAGTATCCGGGCATTGATATTCTTTTCAGCCATCGTCTTCACGGTTCCATATTCCTTCACCATGTCATGAAGAGAATTGGATTCAAAATCACAGCCCAGCAGATACTTAAACCTGGCGGGAAACCAGGAAGTTGTCAGAACGATAGCCCCCTCGCTGAAGCTTCCCTCCTGATAGCGGAGACGTTTCAGCTTGACTACCTCCTCGCCCTCTCCTATCTCCAGTTTTTCAGCAATCTCCCTGGGAGGAATCAGCGCCCGCAGTTCCAGTACCTCTGTCTTTACAGAAAAACCTCCCTGGTTCATCTCCTGGCTGAAGCTTTCCAGAAAGATAGTGGTATTCTCAATCACCTTCGGTTTCGTAACAAAAGTATCGCGCCCCTTAGCCCGCGTTCAATACCCTGCGTTCACCAACTAAACAAGGGCTGTTCT
>CAUEKH010000297.1 GCA_959018155.1 uncultured Hungatella sp. | reverse complement strand
TGGCAACCGGCGGTTCCGCTGTGGCAGCCGTCGATTTCATTAAAGAGCACGGCGGGAAGACGATCAAATTCATGTCCATCATTGCGGCTCCGGAAGGATTAGAGCGTCTCCACAAAACCCATCCGGATGTCCAGATTTACGTCGGCCATCTCGACAGAGAGTTAAATGAAAATGCCTATATCTGCCCGGGTCTGGGCGACGCAGGCGACCGGATTTTCGGTACGAAATAAAGAAGCATTTTTCAAAAACAAAGCCCTGTCTCCGGCATCATCACACACCGGAAACAGGGCTTTATTATTGAAGACGGTGACCTGTGCGCAGAGCGTGCAGGTTATCGTTTTATCAGCCGATTCCCTTATAGAGAATACTTAAAATAAACACAAGGACGGCCAGCAGTACATAGACGTACTTCGCCACAAAATGGTAAATTGGGCCGACCGGCTTCTTTCTGCCTGAGTTCAGTTCCGCATCAATTTTCTTCGTACCGAGAACCCAGTAAATCATAATGGCACATAAGACCGCGCCAAATGGGACGACATAGATCGTTATCATGTCCATCCAGGAACCCATATACGGTTCATATTCAATGAACAGTCCCACCCCAAACACGAGAGCGCTCACGAGCAGCACCGCCCATTTCCTGCCGATATGCAGATGAGTCTGGACTGCCTCCGCACACACCTCGAACATGTTCACAAGCGAGGTGACACCGGCAAAGAGCACCGATAGGAAAAAGATAACCGCCACCCATCTTCCTGCCGGAATCTGTGCAAATACCTTCGGAAGCGTAATAAACATCAAAGGCGGACCGCTGCTGGGATCCATGCCAAAGGCGAACACCGCCGGGATGATTGCAAATCCGGCCAGCAGTGCTGCCACAGTATCGAGAAGCGCTGTCATCATGGCCGCCTTCGGGATATCCTCCTTCTTATCAAGGTAGCTTCCATAGATAATCATACCGGACCCTGTAATTGACAGGGAAAAGAACGCCTGGCCCATGGCCATGACCCATGTCTCCGGTTTCAGCAGCAGCTCCCACCGGGGAATCAGCAGGTACTCATACCCTGCCAGTGAACCGTCCAGGAAAAACACCCGGACCGCAATGATCACAAATAAAACAAAGAACGCCGGCATCATGACGCGGTTGACCTTTTCGATTCCCTTAAGAACGCCGCCAACCAGCACCGCCATCGTCAGCACTACCACCAGGAAATGCCACGGCACACTGCCGAAATGACCGGTTGCCTCGGAAAAATATTCCGGTGCCTCCATCTGAAACATCACGCCGGACAGCGCCCCGAATAAATAGCGCAGAACCCAGCCAACGATAATCGCATAGCCGATAGCGATTCCCAGGGAACCGATAAGCGGGATTGCCCCGAGGAACGCGCCTCCTTTCTTCCCTCTCGTCTTCATGGCGTAATCGTAGGAACCGATCGGCCCCGTCCCGGTCAGTCGTCCAAACGCGAACTCTCCCGACAATCCCACCATACCAAAAAGGAAGATAAACCCGAAATATACAAGCAAAAAAGCTGCGCCTCCGTACTGTCCCACCCGGTATGGGAACATCCAGATATTTCCCATACCGACTGCGGAACCGACGGAGGCCAGGATAAATCCAATCCGCGATCCGAACTTACCGTTCTTCCCTGCGGCCAGTTTTTTTTCTGACATAACCTCTGTACCTTTTCCTTTATTCTTCTAGTGAAACACTGTTTATAAATCCCGGAAACGCACCGCTTCCGGGATTTATCACAATATCTTCTGATTTCTTACTTTATTCCTGTTCTTCTAACCGTCTCTCAACGACTTCGCCCTGCTTTTTGTAGATGCAGCCGCCGTCTACACAGCCGCGCACGCTGGAAAGCGGATAAACACTGGCCTTCGGTCCGATGATCGTACCGGGATTTAAGACAGCGCCGCAGCCAATTTCTGCAAAATCTCCGATCACCGCGCCAAATTTCTTTAAATTCGTAACGATATCGCCATCCTCTGTATGAATCTTCACCAGACTCTTATCCGACTTTACATTAGAGGTAATAGAACCGGCGCCCATATGAGCCTTATAGCCTAAAATGGAATCGCCCACGTAATTGTAGTGTGGAACCTGTACCCCGTCAAATAAAACGCAGTTCTTAAGCTCTGAAGAGTTTCCGACTACCGCGCCGGAACCGATGATAACATTTCCGCGGATAAATGCGCAGTGGCGGATCTGAGCGCCCTCACAGATAATGACATTGTCTGCCATACACGCAGTCGGAGGCATCTTGACTGACTTGTGAATCCAGATGGCCTTGCCCATGCGATTGTACTCATCTTCAGAGAGCAGTTCTCCAAGAGAGGTGATGAACTCGCCAATCCTCGGGATTACTTCCCACGGATACTTGTTTCTCTCAAATAACAGCTTCGCAATTGTATGGCTTGTGTCAAATAAGTCTTCATTCAGCATATCTTCTTTTCTCATTGTCTTTAATCTCCTATTTTGATTTTTTATAATTAGCTGCCGCGGCATCAAATGCGCTCCGAAGACCGTACTGATTATTGAGCCGTAAAACACCGGCTGTGCGCCCGGCAACAAAATTCTCCAGTTTCTGCATGTATTCCTCAGAGGTAATACTTCCCTCCGCCACATACGTAAGCCCCTTCTCCCAACTGGCCGTCAGTTCCGGATTGAGCAGCTGGCGGATTGAGGCATTCACCACATCGAATATCATCTCCCCTAAAAGGGTGGGCGTGATAACCTGGGTCTTCTGGTTTAAGGCCAGATATTTGATATTGAACAGCTTTTTCAGTATCTCGGCGCGGGTTGCGCTCGTGCCGATACCGCTTCCCTTAATCTGGGCCCGCAGTTCGTCGTCCTCGATGAGCTGCCCCGCGTTCTCCATAGCCAGGATCATGGAACCTGACGTGTAACGCTTCGGTGGAGAAGTCTCCCCCTCCTTGATGGCCAGCCCCTTAAGCGGAACCTCCATGCCCTTTTTTAGCCCCTGAAGCATGGCGATAAACTCCGGATTATCCATGTTCTTCTGGGAGGCCTCCGCAGAAGAATCCTGACTGTTCTCCTCTGCGCCGGAAGGATTCTTTCCCTGCGCTTCTTCTTTTGATTTCTCTTTTTCGTCCTGCTTTTTGCCGCCCACATCGGCCACCTTCAAATATCCGGCGTCCAGCATGACACGGAAATTAGAATAGAAATGTTCCTTGTCCTTTACCAGTTCCAGCGCATACTTCTGATAGATGGCCGGCGGATAAAAGATACTTAAGAACCGTCTGGCAATCACCTCATACACCTTGGCCGCCAGCGGTGATAAGCTCCGCAGCGCCCCCAGCCCCTGACCGGTCGGAATAATGGCGTAATGGTCGGTGATCTGCTTGTCGTTGACGTAGCGCGTCTTAGCGATATTCTTAAACGATCCGAGGGATAATACCTCAGCCGCAAACTCCGCCACGGCAGGGACGCTCTTCAGTCCTCCGATATTCTTGTAAATCTCCTTGGCAACCGCTGTGGAAAGCACTCTGGCATCGGTTCTCGGATACGTCACCAGCTTCTTTTCATAAAGTTCCTGGACGACCTTTAACGTCTCATCAGGGCTGATCTTAAACATCTTCGAACAGTCGTTCTGAAGTTCCGCCAGATTATAGAGAAGGGGCGGATTCTTCGTCTCCTTCTTCTTCTCGACGGAGGCCACAACAGCGGTCATCGGATCCACGGACAGCGCTTCAATCAGCGCCTCGGCTGTCTTTCTCTCCTTAAAGCCATTCTCTTTATAGAGATACGGCGATTCAAAGTAGCGGGAACCCGGCGCGCTTCTCCACTCCCCGTCAAACTCCAGGTTCTGAGGGGAAAAGGTCCCGATCACCCGGTAAAACGGCGTCTTCACAAAATCGCGGATTTCCCGCTCTCTGCGCACCACCATACCGAGCACACACGTCATGACGCGGCCCACGGAGATGACAGTATTCTTCCCTGTCCTTAAATAATTGGAAATTCCCTGCCCGTACTTCAGTGTAAGCAGCCGGGAAAAATTAATTCCCATCAGATAATCTTCTTTCGCCCGCAGATAAGCGGAAGCCGACAGATTATCGTACTCCGATTCGTCCTTTGCGTCACGGATCCCTCTTAAAATCTCTTCTTCTGTCTGAGAATCGATCCAGACTCTCTTCTGCGTTTTTCCCTTCACCCCGGCCATCTGGGCCACGAGACGGTAAATATACTCTCCCTCGCGCCCCGAGTCCGGGCAGA
>CAUEKH010000296.1 GCA_959018155.1 uncultured Hungatella sp. | reverse complement strand
CCCTCCAGTAACTTATCATCAAGATTGGACATTGCATTGAACATCGAAAACATGATTTTCCCAATTGTACTTTTCCCCGTATTGTTTTCTCCCGCAATGACAGTAATTCCATCAACCAGAATATCTGCCCGCCGTATTTTTGCAAAATTCTCAATCCTTAATTCCATATAAAATTCCTTTCCTGACAATAAAACAACTTTAAAGTCCGTCTCATATTAAGATTATTGTACCCTGACATCTTTTAAATTACAAGCTATTTCCAGCAGAACTCCTGATAATCCTGGAAGATATTAAAAAAGAGACAGAACCTCTTTACCGGGTCTGCCTCTTCCATCTCTATTTCAAAAATCCGTTCACAATCTGCGCTTCCGCCTCGCTCTCCGACAGCCCGAGGGTCATCAGCTTGATAATCTGATCCCCGGCAATCTTACCAATGGCCGCCTCATGGATCAGCGCCGCGTCGGTGTTATTGGCCGTAATCTTCGGAATTGCGGCGATATTGGCATGATCCATGATGATGGCGTCACACTCGGAGTGACCGGCACATTTGGCGTTGCCGTTAATCTCTGCTAAGAAGGTCTGCTTCGACTCGTCTCTTGCCACCGCCCTGGAAATCACATTGGCACTGGAATCAACTCCGTTTAAGTTTACGACGAAGCCGCTTACCGCCTCCTGCGCCCCATGGGTCATCAGTCGTTCCTGGATTACCAGCTTGGCGCCGTCCGCCAGTTCCGCCTTCGTATTCCTGTTGGTGGAGTCCACGCCCTTGATCTGGACCATCTCCATCTCCATGTAGCTGTTCTCTTCCATATACACTTCCGTGCCCGGGTTCATAATTCTTTTTCCGTTGCCGTCGCCCTCGCCGTAATGCTTCTCCACGTATTTTACTTTCGAGTTCTTGCCGAGATAGAAACGGTGGACTCCGTCGTGTCTTGAATCCTGCTGGCCGCAGTTGCTGATTCCACATCCGGCCACGATTACCACGTCCGCGTCGTCTCCAATATAGAAATCATTGTAAACTACCTCTGTCAGTCCACTTTCACTAAGTACTACCGGAATATGCACGCTTTCATGCTTCGTGCCCGGTTTGATGCGGATGTCAATTCCCGTTCCGTCATCCTTTGATGTGATATCAATATTTGCGGTGGTGTTCCGTCCCGCCAGCTGTCCGTTGGCGCGGAGATTGTAAGCGCCTTCCGGCACCTCATGCAAATCCGCGACCTCCGCCAGCAGTCTCTTCTGAATCTCATCTATCTTTTCCATCTTAATCCTCTCCTTTGTTGTAGAACTTTGTGCAGGCATCCACTGCGGAAGCCGTCCCTAAAAGGTGGGGCAGAATCTCATCCTTTGGCCCCTGCATTGAAATCTGGCCGTCTGCAATGACCACAATCTCATCTGCAATATCGAGAATTCTCTCCTGATGGGAAATAATGAGAATCGATCCGTCCTTAATATTCTGGCGCATCCGCTCAAACACGGAAATCAGGTTCTGGAAACTCCACAGATCAATTCCGGCCTCCGGCTCATCAAAAATGGACAGCTTCGTCCCGCGGGCTAATACTGTGGCAATCTCAATTCTCTTCAGTTCTCCGCCAGATAAACTGTCATTTACCTCGCGCTTGATATAATCCTTGGCGCAGAGTCCCACCTCAGACAGATACTGGCAGGCATCTGTGATATTAAGCTGCTTTCCCGATGCCAGACGCAGCAAATCAAATACCTCTATTCCTTTAAAACGGACCGGCTGCTGGAAGGCGTAGCTGATTCCCAGGTTGGCCCGCTCTGTAATATTCTTATTGGTGATATCGGTTCCGTCAAACAGGATCTTTCCGCCCGTAGGCTTCTCGATTCCCGCGATCAGTTTGGCCAGAGTGGATTTGCCTCCGCCGTTTGGACCGGTCACTACCACAAATTTATTGCCTTCTATGTTCAGGCTTAAATTCCTGATAATCTCCTTCTGGCTTTTCTCGTCCTGTACGCCAAAAGATATGTTCTCTAATGTAAGCATATGTCTCCTCCTGTATTTCATACTAAAACACCCGCATATGCTAGTATACACCATTTTTCCAATCTTTACTATATGTTTTTTCGAGTCATTTCCCCTGTCATTTTCCGGGTCATAAGTCATGCCATCCCCCACTTTTTCACCTCCCCCTGCGCAAGGCCGCTGTCCATGTACCATAAAATGCGCTGTCATCGCTGTGAGTATTCCATGAATCGTAAAGTTTCATGAATCACAAGATATGCGGCACCGAAATCCTGTGAAATACGCTTCCAGTACCGCAGGCGGCCCATAACTCACATTTTTGCGCCATATAAACCCACTACCAACAGGATATTCCACCCCCTGTCCCGTTATAACAAAAAGTGGCTGAAAACGCACCTGGCATACCTGTCCCTCTATCACCAAACAGAAAGAAGCGGCCAGATTTTCTCCGCGCCGCTTCCTCGTATTACTTATTTTATTTTCTTCTTCCCGCATCTCACTGATACAGCTTATGATAAAGCTCCTGCTTTTTCTCAAAGACCTTCCTGTAAATATCAGACTTCTCCAAATCCGGCGTATACGTCTGATACGGCGTATTTTTCTTCGCTTCCTTCAGTCCTGCCTCGAGGGACGGATACTCTCCCAGTGTCTGGGCCGCGCTTAAAAATGCCCCCAGTGCCGTAGATTCCCTGTCGTCGCTCAGCAGAATATCACGTCCGCAGATATCCGCCTGCATCTGGTTGTACGTCTCGAAATTCGTCAGGCCGCCGCCTATGTAAATGGCCTCGCTCTTTCCCGCATACTCCTCCAGAATGGAGATATTTTCATAAATCTCACAGGCCAGCCCTTCCAGAAGCGCCC
This sequence comes from uncultured Hungatella sp., assembly GCA_959018155.1. Taxonomy (GTDB): domain Bacteria; phylum Bacillota; class Clostridia; order Lachnospirales; family Lachnospiraceae; genus Hungatella. The sequence continues at coordinate 1,396 of CAUEKH010000296.1, read as the reverse complement.
TTGCCATCTCTCCTCTTGTCGTGCTGAGTGTCAGATTCCCAAAATGGGCCATGGCGCTGCCATTCCAGTCCGGCGTCCCCCTGCCCTGGAAATACGGCAGAGCGATACAGCCGCCGCTTCCCGCTTCTGCACCGGCAATCTCCTCATTCATCACCGCAATATCATTCTGATAAAATGTTCTTCTGAACCAGTCGTAAGCGGAACAGCAGGTCAGAATACTCGACTCTAAACTGTAGCCGCCCCGGATTGCCGCCGCCCCGCAGATAATATCGGAACGAAGATTTTCCGGCACCTGTCCGCTGTATGCCAGAATATACGCGCCGGTTCCCACCGTTATCTCCATGGTTCCCGGCCCAATCACTCCCTGTCCCACAGCGGCGCACTGCTGGTCGCCTCCGGCGCTGATGAGCGGCGTTCCGTCTGCCAGGCCGGTCTTCTCCTGAAAGAGCTTCGTCGTACGGCCGTGAATCGTTCCCGGCTCAATCAGCCCGCAGAGTTTCTCCCTCTCCACTTTAAAGGTATCTAAAAGTTCCGGATCCCATTCCCTTGTCCGAATATTCATCAGCAGAGAACGGCTTGCATACGTATGATCCGTATAGAAATTTCCCGTCATCAGAAACGATAAGTAATCCGCAATCGTCAGAAGCTTCTCTGCCTTCTCATACGTTTCCGGCTCATTTTCCCGAATCCAGCGCATCTTACAGCCGGAAAATACATTGTTGATTCTGGCGCCCGTTTTCGACGCAATCCACTCTTCCCGCGGCTTTAATTCGTCGCAGATCCCCTGTGTTCTCTTATCCTGCCACATAATCGCCGGGCGAAGCGGCCGGCCGTCTCTTCCTAAAGCGATCACCGAAGATCGCTGAGACGTCAACGACAGCGCATCAATGGAAAGCCCGGCCCCTTTACAGTATTCCACCGCATCCCCTGCAATTTCATACAGCGCATTTTCCCAGTCGGAGACTGGCTGCTCCACCTCTCCGCCTCTGCATACAACCTGGTACGGAATCTGATGGCTGTGAAGAACAGCCGCCCCATTTCCATACAGGATTCCCCTCATACTGGATGTTCCAACATCAAGAACGAGTATGTTCATCTACGTTTTCCTCCTCTCACGCAGTCAGACGTCCGGCCATCCGCTCACGAAAAACAGAGATATCAAATCGTCTCCCCCCTGCGTCCATCCGGATCCGTCTGCCCTATTTTTAAATATTACCACTAATTTCGCAATCTTTCTACAGGTATACTGCAGAATGCAAAAAATTTCATGTTCTGAGAAAAGGTCAAATGGATACCGGAATTACGCCATTGGTCTCTCAAATATTTCTTCCACTTTTCCATCCTTCACTTTCAGAAAAAATGGACGCATCTGCTGCGGCAGGCTCTGTCTGTTCCT
>CAUEKH010000295.1 GCA_959018155.1 uncultured Hungatella sp. | reverse complement strand
TGCCGGATCCGGAGTGTGAGAGACATTTCCGTTTTGAACCGCACATCCCGGAGGAGGTCACAGAGTTCTCTCTGAAAATTCCCTTCCGGGGAAACCATTTTCTGATTGAAAAAAACAGGCAAGGGATTATAATAGAAGATATGCTTAGTGGCAGGAAATAGCGCCGGCATGACATAAAAAGTTGACAGAATGGGAGAAAGACAATGAAATCCGCGAAAACAATTGATATGACCAAGGGGTCTATTATGAAAAGTGTGCTGCTTTTTGCACTTCCGATCTGTGTGGGAAATGTGCTGCAGCAGTTGTACAGCACGGTCGATACTCTGGTTATAGGAAATTTCTGCGGTTCCGTGTCGCTGGCCGCCGTGGGGACCAGCAGCCAGCCGGTGGAAATACTATTGTGCGTATTTTTGGGACTGGGGACCGGGGTTTCCATCCTTGTCTCGCAGTTTACCGGAAAAGGGGATACAGAAAGCTTAAATGAGGTGGTTTCGACAGCCATATCATTTCTGTTTCTCTGTGCCATACCTTTAAGCTTTTTAGGACAGATATTAGGTCCCATGGTGCTGAAATTCATGCAGGTGCCGGACGATACGTGGAATCTTGCCAATGCCTATATCAGCATTATTTTCTTTGGAACGCTGGGAAATATGGGCTACAACATGAACGCGGGAATCTTAAGGGGAAAGGGAGACAGCAACGCCTCTCTGCTGTTCCTGATTATCTCCTGTTTCGTGAATATTGCTCTGGATTTGCTGTTTGTGGCAGGCTTTGGCATGGATGTGGCGGGGGCCGCGCTGGCTACGATGATAGCCATGTACTGTTCCTGGCTGTTCAGCATCGTCTATATTCGTAAGCGGTATCCGGAACTTGGATTTACTTTCCTACCGCACCGGCTGAACAAACATATGCTGGCGGATATCGTATCCATCGGCCTTCCGCTGGGACTTAACGCTTCAATCTATTCCATCGGCCATATCCTGATGCAGTCGCTCATCAACATGCAGGGTTCTGTTTTTATTGCGGCCTGCTCGGTCAGCGGTAAGGTTACGGGAATTGCCAATGTGGCGATCAATTCTTTTACCTCGGCGGCTACTACATTTTCCGGCCAGAATTTAGGGGCTGAGAATTATGTCTATTTAAGGAAGGGCGGCCTTAAAATTCCGCTGTTTTCCGGGCTGATTACGTGTATTGCCGGACTCATTGTGACCTTCTTTTCCCGGCCTCTTCTGGAACTGTTTACAAGAGATGCGGCGGTACTCGATATCGCGGTGCGTTATATACGGATTGTGTTGCCGTTTACATGGGCATTTGCCGTATTTAACGGAATTATCAGTTTCGTAAATGGCATGGGCGAGGTGCGGTTTCCTACGATTGTCAATGTGCTGACGCTCTGGGCTGTGCGGATTCCATGCGCCTATTTAATTGCTTACTATATTGATGGCGGATATGTGATGGCTGCAATACCCATCAGCTTCGGGTTCGGGATGATTTGTATGCTCAGCTACTTCTTCTCAAAGAACTGGAAGAATATTGGAAAGCTGGCGGCGGAACAGGTGAAGAGAGAGGGCGGCGGTCAACAGGCCGGATAGTCAACAGGCCGGGGGTCGAACAGTTAACAGATCGGATAGTCAACAAGCCGTATGTCGAACAGTCAACAGGTCGAACGATCAACAGGACGGATAGTCAATAGGTCGGACAGACAACAGGTTGAACAGTCAACAGATCGGATAGTCAACAAGCTGATGCGAGGTGTGCGCAGCAGAGAGAAGCTACTATATGAAATGTCAGGCGTGCAAGGACAGACACAGGAGGTGTTTGATATGAAAAGTATGCTGATAAAGGACACAACGAGGGAAGAAAGGGAAAAATTAATCCGGGAGTCGCTGGACTGCGGCGGTGGCTGCGAAAACTGTTCATCCTGCTGGCTGGGCGGAGGAAATCCATTTGAAATGTTCCAGCCCTACATTGATGGAGAGAAGGAGATCGCAGAGATCAATGCGGAGTACCATGCGCGGTATCTCCGGGGATAAACCGGAGGTCCGGAATGTCCGGCTCACATGGGAGGTATCGGGAGATGGCGGGAGATGCGGGGAAGCCGCCTCCCGCTATCTTTAAACAGAAGCAACGAAATCTTCAATAAATGTCAGCGCACCTCCAACCGCCGGTGTATACTGTCCGTGGGTCCCCAGTAAAATCCGGTTCCGGGCAAGTGGAAACGGTGAATATTTATTAATCTGTTCCAGCAGATAAGCAACATCCTCCTCCCGGAAGAAGGGGGCTAAATATCCGCTGATGATGACAGTTCCATCGACAATGATGTTCAAATTGCGGATGGCGTAAGCTAAATGATCCAGATAATCAGTCCAAAGCTGTGAAAGCGCAGTGTTACGTAAGCTGTCACTGTTAAGAGCCGCAAACAGGGAGGGAATATCCATGGCAGCCGCAGTCTCTAAGGAGCCGGCGGAGCAGTACGTTTCAAGACAGCCGCGCCTGCCGCAGTAGCACAGCGGTCCATCCTGATTAATGCAGAGATGTTCGATAATACCGCCCCGCATATGATCGCCCAAATGCACGGTCCCGTTGGTGATAATCGCGCCGCCGAAGTTCGGATTTAAGAGAAGGACAATTCCATTTCTGATTTCCCTGTGGTTCCAGATCTCCAGATACGCGGCAGCCTTGGAATCGTGTTCCAGCTTACAGGGGTAGGGAATATACGCTTCGAAATCTGACAGCTTCATGGTGGCATTATCCATGATGACCCCATAACTTACGCTCTTTCCGTCCGGGGAAGTGATTCCCTGAGTAGCAATGGAAACGCCGAGAATGGAATCTTCTAAAATCCCGTTCTCCCTGATAAATTCACTTAAATACTCCCCGATTCCTCTATAGTAATCTTCTTCTGCCGAATAAGCGAAAGGGATGGTCGCCCGGTATGTGACTTCGCCATATAAATCAACGGCCGCCATGCAGACCCTGTCTTTTAAGATTCCAATTCCAATCGCGGTTTTATAAGTCCTGGCAATTTCAATGGCCTGAGCCTTCCGCCCGCCTGTGGACTCAAAAAAGCCGTTTCTTACAATCAATCCCTCTTCTTCGAGAATTTTTAAGTTCTGGCTTACTGTAGACAGACCCATTTGCAGCTGCTGGACAATCTGCATTTTGGATGTGGTTTTTTCCCTGTAAATGAAATTATATACTTTGTTTTTATTGATCTTTCTGACGCTCATGGTGGTCAGGCCCGTATCACCCATACCGCACCTCCTGATGACTTAACGTTAAGTCTATTCTATATGACTTCCCCAAATAGAGCAAGATTGTATTTGATGATTGTATAGATCCTATAAAAATTATGTGAAAATTTAGGCGTTATTTCAATTGTATTTCAGAAGTAATCGAGATATGATATACTTATGATTGAAACATAAGCGTAAGTTTGAATAAAAATGGAGGGTTCAAAGATGAGGAGTGCGGTATTTTACGGTAAGCATGATTTAAGAGTGGAAGAACACGAGATGCCGAAGGTGGGGACAAAGGATGTTCTGATAAAAGTAAAGGCGTGTGGAGTCTGTGGGACGGACGTACATATCTATGAAGGGGATAAAGGCGCTGCGGAGGTGACGCCGCCTACAATCCTCGGCCATGAATTTTCCGGTGTCATCGCGGAAGTCGGAAGTGAAGTGGAGAATTATAAAGTCGGGGACAGAGTCTGCATTGATCCGAATTGCTACTGTGGGGCGTGCGATCCGTGCAGAAACGGAGTGGCACATTACTGCGAGCACATGATTGGTTACGGGACGACGGTAAATGGCGGATTTGCGGAGTACTGTGCGGTAAATGAGCGTCAGGTCTATAAGCTGGGAGAAAACACCTCATTTGAGCAGGGAGCCATGACAGAGCCGGTGGCCTGCTGCCTTCACGGAATTGATATGTGTAACATCCAGCCGGGCCATCAGGTAGTGGTAATTGGCGGCGGTATGATAGGCCTGCTGATGCTTCAGCTTGCCAGACTGGCAGGAGCGGCGAAGGTGGCCCTGTTAGAACCGGTAGAAGGCAAACGCGAAGTAGGACGCAAACTGGGAGCCGATATCTGCATCGACCCAATCCATGAGGACGTAAAGGCGGAACTTGCAAAAGCCGGAATGACATGGATCAATACGGTAATTGAATGTGTGGGACGTCCATCCACAATCGAACAGGCTATCGAGATAGCGGGAAATAAAGCCGTGGTCATGATGTTCGGTTTAACAAAACCAGAT
>CAUEKH010000294.1 GCA_959018155.1 uncultured Hungatella sp. | reverse complement strand
AAGGTGCCGTTGCCCCATTTCTCACAGATTTCCTGAACCATGGTTAAGTGTTTCGCTTCGATTAAAGCGCCCGGAACACGGAGCTGAAGCATGAACTCTCCCGCTACTTTTGACTGTCTGAAACAGTTGATACGTACTTTTTTAATATCAATATCGTGATTCATTCTCTATTCGCTCCTTTCCTTAGTCAACCAGGTATTTCGCCTGTGTATAGTTGAATACCGGGCCATCGAGACAGACATAAACCTCGTCAATCCGGCAGTGGCCGCATTTGCCGACTGCACAGGACATACGGCGCTCGAAGGAAACCCAGATCTTCTCTTCTGCAACTCCGCATTTTGTCGCTTCGATTCCTGTAAACTTCATCATTGGCGGCGGTCCTACGATAACAACCTCATAATCCTCTCCGAACTCACTGAATGGAACCTTGGAAACGAACTCGGTTACGAAGCCGGTGTTCCAGCCTTCCTTGTGATCTCTGTCGAGGGTGTACATGGTAGTAAATTTCTCTTTCCATCTCTCTAAATCATTCTTGAAGATGATGCCTTCCTCATTCTTGAAGCCGCTGATCAATGTAACGCTCTTTACGTAATCAGGGTTGTCATAGAACATGTTTAACATACTCTTAACAGGTGCCAGACCGGTACCGCCGGTGATAACAACCATATGCTTGCCCTGGAATTTCTCTACCGGCCAGCCTTTTCCGTAAGCGCCGCGAAGGAATAAAATATCGCCAGGCTGCTTCTCGAAAATCTCGTCTGTTACCTTACCTACAGAACGGATTGTGAAATCCATCCAGCCGTCGCCGTAGCCGCTGACAGAAATCGGAGCCTCGCCTACCTTCGGGATAGAGAGCTGTAAGAACTGTCCGTGGGATGGTTTGATATCGGTTGCTACTTTAAACGTATATTCATGTAAGCTTTCTTTTTTTACTTCAAGAATCTTGCACGCAACAGGTTTTATAATGTTATTCATCTCTTCGTCCACCTCTCCCTATTTATTCTCTTCTGCTGTGATTTCGTCGATTGCCTTCGCCATCTTCTTCACGGTAGCAGCGATGGATATGTACTCCGGACAACGGTCAATACATCTGCCGCAGCCTACGCACATATGGTAATCTTTGAAGCGCTCTTTGTAATCATGGAATTTATGAAGTACTTTATAGCGCATTCTGTCGCCGGCTGTGTTGCGGAAGCTCATGCCGCCAGCCATATCGGTAAAGCCCTTGATCTGGCAGGAAGCCGTTGTTCTCTTTCTCTCGCCAACATTGGCATTTTCATTATAAATAATATCGGTTGTGGTAAAGCAGGTACAGGTGCTGCACGCTACCGTACATGCGCCACAGGAGATACAGCGCTTGTTGTATTCCTGCCACATCGGATGATTTTTTAATTTTGTTAAAACTTCTTTGTTCGGAATCTCAGGAACCTCAACGGTCATCTGATTCTTCTCAATGTATTCCGGCTTGAAGGAAGACTCTGTCTTGCCCTCGAAGTATGGCGCAAATGCCTCATCCTTCACGTCAAGGCTTAATTCTCCGTCACCGAAGCGAACAGCCATGGAATAGTCCTCTGATTTGTTGGTTCCCATGCTTACGCAGAAGCAGGTATCCCAGCCTGTTGTACATTCCATCATGACGATTTTAACCTTCTCGTTCATGCGTTTGTAGTACATATCCTCGAAGCCGCCATTTGTTAAATAAATCTTCTCCTGATGATGCTGTGCGTGGATATCACACGGTCTCATGAAGATTAACAGCTTTTTGCTGGTAGCCTTGCTCTCAATGAACTCATCCTCTGTGAAATAGAACAGGGATTCGGTAATTGGAGTTAAAACTTCCTTAGCCGGGAAATCCGACTTATCCATATATTCGATTTCCTCTACCGTGCTGATCTTGTCATACTTAATCAAATCGGTGTCAGAATATCTTCCTTTTCCTACAAATCTCTTTGGTGCCCAGATTTCATATTCATCCTGGAGTGCTGCAAAGATTTTGTTCGCTTCTTCAAAGCTTACTTTGTAACCCATTGAGTGTTTCCTCCTTTTTTTGCTTCATTTGCAGATTTATCGTATTTTTCCGTCAGCTCGAAATTTGACCCGCCGCGGAAAAACACCGTACAACTGTCGTACCGACCAGTCGTAACTTTCAGTATATCACACCATTTTCGGACCGTCCACTAAAACAGGAACCTGGCAATCGGAAATCCGATCAGGGTGTAGACCAGCAATGCGATGATACACATTGGCAGGCCGATGGAAATGATTTCCTTCGTGGATACCATGTTTTTCAGGCCGTGGAGCATACCGGCGAACGGGGACGCGGCCGGCGTTAAGATAGCCACGAACACCATCATGGTGATACTCATACAGATCACCACCGGATCCACACCCGGATACTGGTCCGCGAAGGTCATGACGATTGGCAGAAGCACGACTGCCATACCGGCATTGTTGGCGAAATTCGTTGTAATCAGGGCAAATGCCAGCAGCAGAAGCACAAAAACCAGTTCCGGCTTCCCGCCAAGCAGCGGCTGGAGCAGCTGTAACAAAAACGGCTTAATCCCGGTCACATCGTTGGAGACCGCATTCGCCGCGTAGATGGCCGCCGCCACGATACAGAAGGTATTCCAGTTGAAGGAACGCTTCGCCACACTTCTGAAATCGAGGACACTCTGTCCATGATCCCTGACTATCATTAAAACAACTATACAGACAATGCTGACTCCGATGACTCCAATTCTGTCGAGGGCCGCCACAAAGGGGATGGTCTTCGGCATCAGGCAGGGAATCAGAAGCAGCGTGATGTAAACCACAATCATACCCATGAAACATTTCTGTGTTAAGTTCATGGGGTCTAACTTCTCTTTCTTGAACTGTTCAATCGAAACGTTCCTGATTGCCGTCAAATCCGGCCTTATCACAAGCTTAATTAAAAGCAGGTAACAGAGCAGCAGAATGATTGACATAATCCAGTTGTACGCGATATAGGACACGTAGTTGACCGTCTCTCCCGACAGATTCTCAAATGCGCTGACAATAACCAGCGCTGCTCCCTTAAACGGGAACATGGGCTGTCCCAGCGTGGCCGCCAGATAGACGCCCACAATAAAGATATAGAATGCCTTATCCCCCTTCTTAAGCCCGAAGCTGCCCATGATATCGGCACAGATGGGCCAGAGGATTAAAAGGCTGGCAATCGGCGTCGTTAAACCTGACAGCACGTAAGAACAGAGGAACACCATAAACATGAACATATATGGCCGTCCGTTGATAATCTTCCTTGTCAGGAAAAACCGGGTGAAATATTTTGTACAGCCCACATACTCCACACCGCCGAACAGGATCATACCGAACATGAGTACCATCATGGTATCTGATCCAAATGCCTGCAGCATCACCTGCTTCACCGCCGCGTACCCCTTCACATCGCCGAGATATCCGCTTAAAGCGATAAGCAGGAGGCCCAGAAGGCTGGGCCAGATGCTGTCTGTTGTTGACCATAAATAAACCATACCGATGAACACACCCATGATAGTCATTCCTACCCGGGTGACCGGTTCAAAGGGCGGAAGCAGTGGAAACAGAAACATGAATGCCAGTCCGACAGCCGTGTGAATCCAGTAGCGGACCTCGCGTTTTTTATCGACAGTTTCTCCCATTATAGTTCTCCCTCATTGTACGGATTCATCAGAATACCACATCAATTCCGGTGTCGTATTTCTTATCATCAATCGTAACTGTGATGGAATATTCACCTGGAATTGCCTCCGTACTTACCGGGAATTCCACTGCGCGCTCGTCATGATCCAGGAACGTTCCGACACACATGGCGAGGAATGGCCTCTTGGTGGTCGGTACGAAGTAATGGCGGTCTGGTGAACCGTTCTTTCCTTCCAGGTTCAGCATGACAAGTGTGCCCTTTTCGAAGCTGGCCTTGAATACGAGACGGTCTGCTTCTTTTGCAAATCTCGCTTTATATGTATCAGGAATCATTCCTGCCGGCTCTGCGGGAGCCTCGGTTAAGAATTCTTCTGTCGTGCCCAGAGTACCCAGTCTTTCGCCCTTTCCAAAGGTCACAACATCATTCTCATCGTACAGATGAAGCTTCTCAGCGCGGTAATAATTGGCCGGAATCTGCATCTCATACATTACAACATCATCTTTTACTTCTACCGTGATGGAATTGAGTTCCAGGAACTCTTCATCCGCCGTGCCGGCTCCTGTCACTTATCGCCCGGCCGAGCGAAAGGGAGGGGATATTCTGAATGTGAT
>CAUEKH010000293.1 GCA_959018155.1 uncultured Hungatella sp. | reverse complement strand
TTCCGCGCCCAATAGAGAGACGTTTCGAAAAGGGGGAACCACGGCGGCAGAACTGCTGCGGATTCCGCCTTTTCTGTTTGAAGACGGTGACCTGTGCGCAGAGTGTGCAGGTTATCGTTGAAGGAAAATATGACAGAGAAAAGAAATTATCACAGGAGTCAGGAAAAATGGCAGAATACAGAATCAGAAATGTAGTACCGGAAGATTTAGAACGTGTGACAGAGGTGGAAGCCCTCTGCTTTCCGGCGGCGGAGGCGGCCGGCAGGGAGTCTTTTGAGGAGAGAATCCGGCTGTTTCCGGAAAGCTTTTTCGTCGCAGAGTCTGCGGAGGGCAGTATCATCGGTTTTATCAATGGCTGTGTGACCGATGAAAGGACTATCCGGGATGAGATGTTTGAGGATGGCAGTCTTCACTGTGCAGATGGGGCGTACCAGAGTATTTTCGGGCTGGATGTGATCCCGGAGTACAGAAGACAGGGGATTGCGGCGGCTTTGATGGAACGTATGATAGAGGCGGCCAGACAGCGGGGGAAGAAGGGGTTAATTCTTACCTGCAAAGAGAGACTGATCCCATATTACAGTAAATTCGGTTATCAGAATCTGGGAATTTCGGAATCGGTTCACGGCGGAGCGGTCTGGTATGACATGATTCTCGAATTTTAAACAGCAGGCGAGGTGTAATGGTATGAAGAGGAGTCCACAGGGGGAACGATGGAGACGGCTTGACAATACGGCTAAAATATTTCCCGTGATTGCCAATGAACACTTGAGTAATGTATACAGGATTTCAGCAACGCTGAAGGAAGAGGTGGTGCCTGGAACTCTGCAGCGTGCGCTGGAAGAGATTCTTCCCCAGTTTGAGGGATTTTCCGTGAAGCTGAGGCGGGGCTTTTTCTGGTATTATTTTGAGACGAACAAGAAGATGCCGGTGATTGAGCGGGAAGAGACTTATCCGTGCCGGTATATCGACAGACATGAAAGCCCGCAGTATTTATTCCGCGTCAGCTACTGTGGACGGCGCATCAATCTGGAGGTTTTCCATGCCATTACGGACGGTCTGGGCGCGGTGAATTTTTTGAAGGCCCTGGTGTACCGCTACCTAGATCTGACGAGGGACGAACGGACCGGGCACGTGGCGCCTCAGAAGATTTCCTCTGATATTTCCATGAATGTGGAAGACAGTTACGTGCGAAACTATAAAAAGGTGGCGAGACGCAAATACAGTTCCAGCAAGGCATTCCATTTAAAGGGAAACAGCCTGCCTCTCGGTGAGGAGGGCGTTCTTCATGGTTATGTAAACTTAAAGGAACTGAAGCGGGTCAGCAAATCGTACGGCGTCAGCATCACGAAGTTTCTGGCGGCGGCGCTGATCTGGTCGGTTTACGAGGAATATCAGGAGGCAAGGAACTGCGGGAGGTCCATTGGAATCAGCCTTCCCATTAATCTTCGGGCATTTTTTGATTCGGAAACCATGGCGAATTTTTTTGCCGTTACCTTGATAGAATATCTTCCCGACTGTGAGAACTGTACCTTCGAGGATGTGTTAAAAACCGTGTGCCGGGAGATGGAGGAGAAGATTACGAAGGAGAAGCTGGAGGAAACCATTTCCTACAATGTCTCCAACGAAAAAAAGTGGTATTTGCGGATCGCTCCCCTGTTTGTGAAATGGGGGGCGCTCAATGTGATTTTCCGGAGAAATGACAGGGCGTATACCATGACGCTTTCCAACATTGGGCCCGTCGATATTGAGGAAGGGTACAGGGAAGAAATCGAGCAGTTCCATCTGATGATAGGCGTTTCGAAGCGGCAGCCCATGAAATGCGCGGTCTGCGCATACAAAGAACAGGTAATTGTGACATTTACGTCGGTATTCGACGATACGAGGCTTCAGGACCGGTTCTTTGGCTTCCTGAGGAAAAATGGGATTCCTGTGGAACTGGAGAGCAACGGCATCCCGGATGACAGGGATAATAAGGGAAATTATCCGGTAGTGATGGAGGATCCGAAGAAATACAGGGAACTGGTGGGGCTCTTCTACACCGTACTGTTTTCGGTGGCGGCTATTCTGGGAATTATCAATTATGCCACATACGCCGGCTCACTCTGGTCGGTCATCGCGATCGGCTGCATGATCTATGTGGCGCTTACAGTGAGGTATTCGATTACCCGCCACGCAAATCTGGCCTCTAAAATACTGATTCAGACGATTGCGGCGCAGGCACTTCTGGTGGCTGTCGACTGCGCGAAGGGATATACGGGCTGGTCTGTCAATTATGGGATTCCCAGCACGATTGTGTTTGCGGATCTGGCGGTGGTGGCCCTGATTGTGGTCAACCGGATGAACTGGCAGAGTTATTTTATGTATCAGCTGGCGATCACGGTATTCAGCCTGATACCGTTACTTTTGTGGGCGGTGGGGCTGATTACGCATCCGGCGCTGGCAGTGGCGGCGGTCCTGATTACCGGGCTTATCCTCCTCATCACGATTGTGAGGGGAGACCGGAGTGTGAAGACTGAACTAAAGCGGAGATTTCATTTTTAGGGCACAGCGCAAAAGGATTTACCCCGGCGTTTTCTGCCGGATAAAGAAAGGGAAAACATGAGAGATAAACGAGTGAGCGTCCGCGGAAATCTGGTGCGCGACATGATGCAGAACGTGATGGAGACATCGCTGAAGCAGCCGATACAGACGGGAGAACTGCGGAAAAATCCGGTGGAACCAGCCTGGATTTGCCCCGCAGGGTACGAGTACGAGATTGTGGAGACAGCAAATTTCAATATGGAGTATCTGCGGCCGGAGGGTGTATTTACCGGACGGGTGATTTTGCAGCTTCACGGCGGCGGTTATATCGGGCCGATGAAGAATATTTACCGCAGGTTCGCGGTGCGCTACTCCAAATTGAGTTATGGCGGCGATGTCCTGACCATTGATTACCGGGTTGCGCCGGAGTATCCGTACCCGGCGGCGCTGGAGGATGCGGTGTTTGCCTATCAGTGGCTGGTGGAGGAAAAAGGGTATGAGCCGGACCATATTGTCGTGGCGGGGGATTCCGCAGGCGGCGGGCTGTCGCTGGCTTTAGGGCTCTATCTCCGCGACCATGGCATTGCCATGCCGGGCGGATTTGTCGTCATGTCACCGTGGACCGATTTGACGGTCAGCGGGGAAAGCTATCAAACAAATTACGAGATTGATCCGCTGTTTGGCAATTCAACAGATAATATGCTTTACAATTCTACGTATATCGGGGAGTCCGACCCGCGGGATCCCTACATGTCGCCGGCCTTTGGAGAATTCCATGGATTTTCGCCGGTGCTGCTTCAAGTGGGAAGTTATGAAGTACTGCTTTCTGACACCCTGACAGTTGCGGATAAACTGAAAGCAGCCGGGGTGAAGCGGCGGTTATCGGTTTATGAGGGGATGTTTCACGTCTTTCAGATGGGCCTCGATTTAATCCCGGAGAGCCGGGAGGCGTGGGAAGAGGTGGAGACATTTCTGCGGATTATTTACGGGATCAGCCGGAAGCCGGATGGACGGGTTGTGAAACGAGTGAAGACCCGGCGGAGAGATAACGGGAAGGCAGCGGTGGAGGCTGTGCTTAATGGGCTGAGGAAGAATCTGCCTGCGGTGAAGGCGGATAACGCGGAGATGAGAAGGGATCGTACCGGGGCGAAGGTGGATACGGGGAGATGAGAAAGGCTCGTGTCGGGGCAAAGGCGGATACGGGGAGATGAGAAAGTCTCGTGCCGGGGCGAAGATGGATACATGGAGATGAGAAAGCCTCGCACGGGGGTGAAGGCGGATACCGGAGACGGAGAGATGAGAAAGCCTCGCACGAGGGCGAAGGCGGATAACGTGGAGATGAGAAGGGATCGCACCGGGGCGAAGGCGGATACCGGGGAGATGAGTAAGCCTCGTACCGGGGCAAAAAAGGGATAATCTGTGAAATGAGGACAGAGGATGAAGATAACACTTGTTACAGTTGGAAAAATCAAGGAGAAATTTTATACGGACGCCATTGAAGAGTACAAGAAGCGCCTGAGCAAATACTGTAAGCTGGAGATTATCCAGGTTGCTGACGAGAAGACTCCGGATAATGCCAGCGAGGTTGTGGAGACGAAGATTAAGGAAAAAGAGGGAGAGCGGATTCTGGCAAATATCAAAGAAGGCGCATTTGTGATTGTGCTGGCGATTGAGGGGGCGATGCTGGATTCCGTGGAACTTTCGAATAAGATAGAGGAACTGGGTGTGAGAGGAACGAGTCAGATTGTATTT
>CAUEKH010000292.1 GCA_959018155.1 uncultured Hungatella sp. | reverse complement strand
CAGGCCCATCATCATTGATTTCTATAATCTGCTTTGCAAATTCAAAAGAGGCCCCGTCCAGCCTGGCGTACGCAGTCTCATGTTCGCTGGCGTTGCTCACCAGCCCTCTCGCGTAGAGAGTCACATCCCGTGCGCCGTGGCGGATGACAGTCCGCGCCACATCCATGGCGGAATTTCCCATTCCGATAATCGCCACTCTCTCGCCCAAATCATAGGCATCCGGGTTTGCCAGATAATCAATGGCATAGTGGACATTTCCCAGGGATTCCCCTTTTACGCCCAGAGTCTTCGGACGCCACACACCGGTTCCGATAAAGATGCTCTCATAGCCGTCGCGGATTAAATCCTTAATCTCCAGAGCCGTGCCAATGGCCGTGTTCGGACGGATTTTCACTCCGATTTCCAGCAGCTTCTTCTTGTACCGGTCGAGAATCGTCTTTGGAAGCCGGAAGGCCGGAATCCCGTACTGCAGCACGCCTCCAATCTTATCCTTGGAGTCGAAAACAGTAACGCTGTACCCCTTCTTCGTCAGCAGAATCGCGATCGTGATCCCGGCCGGGCCGGCCCCAATCACCGCCACCTTTTTCCCATTCTTTGGCGCGCATTCAATCTTCATCTTGTCGAAGATCGTGTCGGAAATATAGTTTTCGATGCTGCTGATATGGACCGGCTGTCCCTTTTTCCCAAGAACACAGTGGCCCTCGCACTGGTTCTCGTGGTTACAGACAAGGGAACAGACGAGAGACATGGGATTATTTTCAAACACCATATCGCCTGCCCTGTTTAAATCACCTTCCTTAAATGCCTCAATCATTTTCGGAATCGGCGTGTGGATCGGACAGCCCTGCTGACATAAGGGCTTCTTACAATTTAAGCATCTGTTTGCTTCATCAATAACGTGAACAGCCATATTGGTTCCATCCTTTCTGCATTCTGCACTTGAAAATATTGGTTTGTATATTGTATACATGAATTTTTGACCATATCATAGCACAAAGAAAAATGGGAATCAATGGACGTGGAAGATGTACTGAAAAAAATAAATTTTGATATTTTTTTATCTTTCAGGGCGGTTTCTGAGACTGTATCATATCCGTCCCTCCTCATTCATTTATTATCCATATTATAGCGTTTTTCGCGTTATGGAGGAATCGACAGATTTATGATATCAGGTTTAAAATATTAATCATTTCGATTCAGGGAAATATCCTGATCCGGGGCGACTCCATATTTTCACTTCCACTCTCATACATTTTGACAAACCCTCCCATGAATGGTATACTGTGGTTGTTCGTACTAACCCGGAAGGCTGACCTGACGGAGAAGGCGAGGAGCAATCACAGAAGATGGGTCTCCCATGCCTTTTGGCGTGGGATTTTTTGTTTTTCCCCTCCACCATAGGGCAAGCAGGCATACGGTAAGCTGGACGTTCCGTACCCGGCTTACTATCAGCAGTTCAGCCTCTGCCAGGCACCATGCAAAGAGCAGCATACGGACAGAAAGTGAGGAAACAATTATGAGAAAAACATTACCAGTACTCATGGCTCTTGCCATGACAGCAGCCGCATTATCTGGCTGTGCAAAGAGCGCCGCTACCCCGGAAACGACTACAGCAGCAGCAACCACCGCAGCGGAGACCACCACAGCAGAAGCAACCACAGAGGCAGAGACCACCGGCGCACCGACAGAAGCTTCTACTGAAGAAACCACAAAAGAGGCAGCCAAAGAGGACGCCTCCGATTTCACCCTCCGCGTAGGTTCCTTAAAAGGCCCGACCTCCATGGGACTCGTCGAACTGATGGACAAGGCGGAAAAAGGGGAAGCCAAAGGTTCCTATGAATTCACCATGGTAACCGCAGCCGATGAACTTCTGGCAAAAATCGTGAGCGGCGACCTCGATGTAGCGCTTGTACCTGCCAACATGTCATCCATTATTTTCAATAAAACGACACACGGCGTAAACATTTTAAATATCAACACCTTAGGCGTTCTCTACGTGGTATCTGCTGACGACTCGATCAAGAGTATCGCTGATTTAAAGGGAAAAACCGTCTACTTAACCGGAAAGGGCACAACTCCCGACTATGCGCTTCAGCATTTACTGCAGGCTAATGGTTTATCCACAGATGACGTAACCTTGGAATATAAGTCTGAGGCCACAGAGGTGGCTGCCGTATTAAAGGAGAAACCGGACGCAATCGGACTTCTTCCACAGCCATTCGTAACCGTGGCCATGGCACAGAACGATTCTCTGAAAATGGTTCTCGACTTAACGAAAGAGTGGGATGCAGTGGCCGGCGAAGACGGTGGCAGCCTTGTTACCGGCGTTACCATCTGCCGCGGCGAATTATTTGAAGAGCACGCGGACGCCATCTCCACCTTCCTGGAAGAGCAGAAAGAATCAACCACCTATGCCAATGAGCACGTAGAAGAGACAGCGGAACTGGTGGCCAAAGCCGGCATCATCGAGAAGGCCCCGGTTGCAGCGAAGGCGCTTCCGTACTGCAGCATCACCTATATTGACGGCGAAGAAATGAAAGAAATGGTTTACGGCTATTTGAAGGTACTTTACGACATGAACCCGGCCACAGTAGGCGGGGAACTTCCAACAAAGGATTTCTTCTATCTGCCATAAAACCAGTCGTAACAGCCGGTTAAGAGAACCGGCAAAACTGAGACTGATACTTGATTCATAAAAAACGAACACGGAAAAGGAGGGGACGCTATGGGAAAATCAGGCTGGTTAAGAAAAGCAGGAATCATCTGTTTCTGGCTTATTCTGTGGCAGCTTATCAGCGCGGCCGTACATAATTCCATCGTTCTTGTGGGCCCTGTTGAGGTCTTAAAGGCCCTGGCTCTCCAGATTCCCACCCTGGAATTCTGGAGGACCATCGCCCTGTCCTTCGGGAAAATAACCTTTGGCTTCTTCTGCGCATTTCTGGCCGGACTTGCGGCCGGAAGCGCGGCGTCCCGCCTTTCTTTTATCAGAGAACTGCTGGAACCGGTCATCGTCCTGATCAAATCGGTTCCCGTGGCCTCCTTCGTCATCCTGGCTCTCATCTGGATAGGCTCGAAAAATCTCTCCGTCTTTATCTCATTTCTGGTGGTATTTCCTATTATTTATGTCAATACCATCTCAGGAATCATGAGTGCGGATCTCAATCTTCTGGAAATGGCCCGCGTCTTCCATATGACCACCTGGAAAAAAATCCGTTATATTTACTGGCCGGCTCTCATGCCCTATCTCATAAGCGGCATCAAGGTCGCGCTCGGCATGGGGTTAAAGTCCGGGATCGCGGCCGAGGTCATCGGAGTCCCCTCTCACTCCATCGGAGAAAAACTTTATATGGCGAAAATCTATTTGAGCACCGCAGATTTATTTGCCTGGACTCTCGTTATCATTGTAATCAGCGGATTATTTGAAATGGGAATCCTTTTCCTGCTTAAAAAATTGGAGGCCAAAAATACAACCGGAAGAAAGGCGGGAACATGATTATGGAAATCACATTAGAAATCACAGTTGAAAACCTGACTAAATCATTTGACGGCCGCCCGATCCTTTGCGGGCTTAGCCAAAAATTTTCCTCCGGTTCCATTTACTGTCTGATGGGGGCCTCCGGATCCGGCAAGACCACTCTGTTTAAAATTCTGCTTGGCCTGGAACAGGCGGATTCCGGCTCTGTGACCATGACCGGCCAGCCATTTATCACAGCCGTATTTCAGGAAAACCGGCTGTGCGAATCATTTTCAGCGCTTGACAATGTGCTTATGGTCTTTCCAAAAGTCAACGATGAAATCCGAAAAATGGCCCGCGCCGAATTATGTCGCCTTCTTCCTGAGGAATCCATAGACCGGCCTGTTTCGACTTTAAGCGGCGGGATGAAGCGGCGGGCAGCCATCTGCCGCGCTCTGGCACTCCCCTTCGACGCAGTTCTCATGGATGAACCATTTACAGGACTGGACGAGGACACCCGGCGGAACACAGCCGCCTATATCCGGGAAAAAACAGCCGGGAAGCTGGTTATCATCAGCACCCACCAGGAGGAAGATATTGCGCTTTTAGACGGCCATCTCCTGCGGCTGGAAGAGATGCAGAAAAGGGCTTCATTTTTCGTCTGACCCATATGACGTCCTACGGAAAGACTTCTGTAATTTACATACTTCATTCCTACCGCATACAAGGGGAAATGAAAGATTGATCTCTTACTGCCAGTGATTATCTTACGTTCTTTTAAATAAATTCAACTCAGCCTCGACTTTATCCTCCGCTCCATCGTCGTCTGA
>CAUEKH010000291.1 GCA_959018155.1 uncultured Hungatella sp. | reverse complement strand
GGTTTCTCTGCTCTCAGTTCTATTTTTTCTTGCTGTCTTCCCCGTAGCTGCCATAATATTTCCCGTAATACTTTCCATAATAATTGCCGTAATAGGAATCCCGCTCAAAGTCTACCTTATTGAGGACTGCCCCGAGAACCCGGCAGCCGCCTTTATCCAGCTGTTCCTTCACCCGCTGCACCATCTTATAGCTGATGACGCCGCTCTCCACAACAATAATACTTCCATCCGCGTACCGGGCAATAATAGCCGCGTCTATTACGCTTCCCAAAGGTGGGGCGTCAATAATGATGTAATCGTAATTTTCCCGCTCCTCTGCAATCAGTTTTTCGAACTTGTCGCTGCTCAAAAGCTCTGTGGGGTTCGGTGAGACAGGGCCGGCAAAAATAATATCCATATTAATAATACTCGTCTCATAAATCACTTCCGCCTTACTTCTCTGCCCTGTCAGATAATGGGTCAGACCGGAAATATTTCCCTCTACCTTATAGCGCCCTGCAATTACGGATTTACGGATATCGGCATCAATAAATAAAACCCGGTTATTCGCCTGCGCAAAAGAACTGGCCAGCTGGAAGGACACCGAAGATTTTCCCTCATTTGGCGTAGAACTTGTGAGAGTAATCACCTTGATATCACTGCCTGAAAACAGGATATTGGTACGCAGCGTCTTAAATGCCTCATTTGACTTAAAATCAAGTTTTTCATTTTTGCGAAATACAACCTTCTGCATCTTCTGCCTACCTCCTTCCTTTCCTGCGGCCTTTTTTCTTTGTTTTCTTTCCCATATCGTCTTCTTCAAACAGCGGAATGGTAGCCAGCGTATTTAAGCCTAAATACTTCTCCACATCCTCCGGAGTCTTAACGGTATCGTTCATGATAAACAGCACCAGAATCACAGCGCCTGCAAGTACCACGCCTCCAAGGCCGCCTAACAGCGTATTCTTGGAAATACTTGGTTTCGTCTTATGCTGCGGCAGATTGCCTTCTTCCACGATATTCGGCGGCGCGGAATCCATGATTTCCGCCATACGCGCCGAAGCCACGGTCGCGATCTCATCCGCAATGCTCTTTGCCATATAGGGGTCCGTGTCCTCCACGGAAATCGTCAGTATCCGCGTGTCGGCCGGATTATCAATTTTAACCTTCTTAACCAGCTGTTCATGATCCATGTTCAAATCAAGATTCTCAATAACCTGAGCCGTAACCGGCCGGCTGGTTACCAGCACCTTGTAGTCCTTGGTCAGCTGTGTACCAAGCTGCAGATCCGTCAGAGAAGTCAGTGTTGTCGACTTGTTCACGATATAAAGCATGGTAGAAGACGTATAGACCGGCTTCATCACCATGGCAGTGAACAATCCGACTCCAAGAGCACCAATCAGACCGGACAGCAGGATAATCCACAATTTCTTTTTAACGACGTAGTATAATTCTTTTAAATCTATTTCAATCTCATCGTCCTGATTCGTTCCCATAACTGTCTCCTAACTAAATAATTTTATCGTCCAGTACCGCCTGCGGATTTCGATACAGCATTTTTTCTGCCACCCGTTCACCACAGTTTTTCTCGATCCACTCTGCGGCCCGCTTTATTTCCGGTTTCCGGTAGTGGGTCCCGTGAGAATCCGTTCCCAGGAAATCAATTTTTCCCGCCTTGCACAGCTTTCTCACCCGGGAACTGGCCGAATCAAACAAACCTCCAAAAAGGCTGGCGCCATTTACCTGTAAATAAACATCCAAATCAGCCAGCTCATCGAGGCGCTCCTCCTGTTTCACAAGGCATTGATACCGCTCCATATGAGCAAGAATCGGCAGATAGCCGGCAAACATCACCTGTTTCAGTCCGCGCAGAAGTTCCTCATAACGGACCGACGGGAGAAATTCCACCAGTACATAATGGCTGCCCGCCATCGAATACGCCCGTTTTTCAGCCAGCATGTCCCCGAGACTTTCCGTGTACATCATCTCATTTCCCAGAAACAGGCTCATCTCAGGCCCAAATGGCGTCTCCTTCAGCCTGGATTTCAGTTCCTCAAATGCCCCCAGCACTTCCTCCCTGTAATCCGCGGCCCGCTCCGCCGAATAGTGTGGGGTACAGATAATCTTCCGGACTCCCTGGTCATACTCCAGAGCCAGCGCATCAATGCTTTCCTGAATCGTCTTCGCCCCGTCGTCAACTCCCGGGACAAGATGGCAGTGTATGTCAAATAAATCTCTCATGACTATTTCTTCCCTTCTTTCCAGGCCCGCACAATCACAATATACAGCAATCCGGCAAATGCTCCGATGCCGCCAAGGAACATCCCGGCTTTAAAGATTCCGTTACAGTAAAGCGAGAAAAATGAAGCCATATACGCCGGTTCCACTGAAAGATTCAGCGTCCTGCTCCAAAGAAACCCTGCCACTGCGGCTGCAAATACAACCGCGCCGCCGACCAGTACCCCTTTTCCGCAAAGAGTAACCGCGCGATGTTTATAATGGTGAAGGAACAGCAACAGCACATGTGCTGCCGCCAGCAGAATCAGACTGACCGGAAGCAGAATCCTGACTGCTTGAAGGAAATTACCGCAAAACTGCAGCCACCAGTCAGCAAACGGCCATCGCAGCAGCGATGAATACTTCTCTTCCAGACGTTCCATCAAAAGCTTTAAGCCATTCTCCGCCTGCTCCGTCATAACAACCGATTTCCCCTGGATAAAAGTCTGGATATCCGCCTCAAGCTGCTCCGTCAGCATCGAAGTATCAGCCTGATACGTCCCGGCACTCAAATCGCTGGCCACCTGCTGCCTCGCCGCCGTCACGACTCTCTCATAGGTAATGGAGTGATCCATCACCTCATCCGGAATATCGAGAAGCGCGAAAGAGATGGAAGTATCTCTTCTTAATTCATCGTAAATTGTATGGTAATATCCGGTATCCGCCAGTTTGTTCAAAACCGCGCTGTCCTGGAACGCACCAATCCAGACACTGAAAATCGTCAGAATCACTCCTGTCAGCGCGCCAATCTCCACAGTCACAATTGCCTTCAAAACTCCACGGAACTTCCGGTGATGATGGTTGGTAAACAGCCCCTTCCAGGCGGCAATCCCTGCAACGACGGCCATGACCACTGCCATACAGATTAAAAACCACATCAGTATCTCATAAGGGAAATGGATTTGCGCCATGAGGGCATCCGTATCCCTGGATATGTATTCATACGACTGGGCCGGAGCCTTGTCCACCAGTTCCAGGATGGAGATGACTTTGGGGACTTCGGTGGGGGCGGAGGCGTTGGGATCGCTGGACGTATCGGCAGTTCCGTTGTTGTCGGTTTCGTTATTTGTCCCGCTATTGGTTTCGCCATTGGCTTCGTTGTTGGAGGTATCGCTGTTTTGCGAGGCATCGGGGGTGGAACCGTTGGGATTAGAGCCATTGGGATTAGAACCATTGGCATCAGAACCGGCAACGCCTGTGGTTCCGTTCCCTGGCGTAACGGAACCACCATTTCCGGAACCATTTTGCGTACCATTAGGCTTTCTGGAAGAATCTGGCTGGCCGGTACCCGCCTGGCTGCCGCCTGCCTGACCGTCAGGTGCCGGTGCCGTCTGGGGAGTTCCCCCTACCGCAACCAGATACCCGCTTTCAACTCCGGTCTGGACATTGGCATAAATTTCAGAAATGACAGCCTGGGCCTGATCCGCAGTCAAATCCACATCGTCCCTGGAAAGGTAACTTACTGCGGAATTGATATAATCCTGTTTTACGGAATAGATGACACCATCCTTCTCAAACTGACCATGGATAACAGACACTATCGACTGCTCATTCCCATTAATATTACCGGCATAGGACGTCAAACCGGCGCCTATGCTCATGAGAAAAACCATGCCGGTCAGGGCACAGTATTTTTTTCTGGATTTCATAATTTGCTCCGTACTTGAAAATAGGGTGGTTCCTGTGGGAGCCACCCTGAAAAGAAATCAGTGATATTGAAAATAAAATTATTCTGCGACTACTGAAATTTCATATACTACTTCCTGACCATTCACTGTCATGGTTACAGTTCTTGAATTACTTATTTTATCTGCAAGAATCCCATCAAGCATATCCTGAGTTAAATACTGAGCAATATCAAGATTGCTGTCTACTGGCAATTTAGTCTCACCATCAGCTAATAAAACATAAACTTTTCCATCATCAGCATTTGCTAATACAGTATTAAGGGCTTCTTTAATAGCTTTTTCAACATCAGCTTTCTGTTTTGAATCTGTAAGATCCAGACCCGCCTTAGCAACTACTGCTACGTCAACATAATTATCTTCTGTTG
>CAUEKH010000290.1 GCA_959018155.1 uncultured Hungatella sp. | reverse complement strand
CCGTATTGGACTCAGCATCATACAGTCTTCCATTACTTTTAACATTTTTTCTGCCTCGTCCTTTGACAGATTTCGTATATACAATTCCTCATCCATACTCAGACGAATCTCTGCATCCGGGATATCTGAAAGAATCTCCTGAATCTTCCTTCCCTCTTCTAACTTAAGCTGGCCACAGAGTGGATGCAGTATTACCGTAAAATAACCTTCCTGTTTCTGCGGCAAAATCAGAGGGTTTTCTGACTCCGCTGCCGCATCGTCCACTTTTTCAGAATCCACATTTTCCCGCCAAACCAACGGTGTAATACCGTCAAAATGACATTCTTTTTTAACGTCTTCCAGATGCTTTTTATAACATTCCATAAAGGCTTGCACACCCATACGGCGCGGTATGAAACGTACCCTTGCCCGGGCTTTGTTCGTGTAATCACCCTCGGCCATAAAGAGACGGACCATCGCCTCTACATAATAAAGAACTTCTTCCGGTGCCACCAACTCATCATAAGGAATCCCCAGAGCCGGCTGACCGCCCATTCCTCCAGCCAGCCACAG
Organism: uncultured Hungatella sp.; assembly: GCA_959018155.1. Lineage (GTDB taxonomy): Bacteria > Bacillota > Clostridia > Lachnospirales > Lachnospiraceae > Hungatella. Next base: position 3,763 of record CAUEKH010000290.1, on the reverse strand, counting down.
ACGGAACATCGGTTTTCCCTCATCAAGAACACCGATAAATCCCATATCATTCACTGTTGCACAGCCTGTATCCGAAGCACTTGAAGAGAAGGCCACCTTCAACTTTCTCGGTAACTTATATCCTGTGGCATTGCGCAAAAAGTAGTCGCCGACCTGACGGGCATAAAGCGTCACATCAAAAACTTCCTCCGGGTCTACACCGGCCATTGGTGAGAGGGATACATTTCGAGGGAAATTCCCACCGCCACCACGGGTAAACAAATCCTGATCAATGGCATCTCTCATAATGTCACACACGTCGTCAATACTCAGATCATGAAGCTGTACGGCCTGGCGCGTTGTCAGATGGATTTTATCCAGGCCATACTTCCCGGCATAATCCAAAATCAATCCAAAATGTTCTCTTGACACAATGCCTGACGGTGTTCTCAGACGAATCATAAACTTTCCCGTCTCCTTCTGGGCATAGCTTCCCATACCGCCGGAAAATCCTTTAAACTCCGCTCTGGTCAATGTTCCGTCCAGAAATTCATGCCCTCTTTTCCGAAAAGCTTCAACCTCTTCCTTCAATAATTTCTTATATGCTTCCATTACTGTCATTTTACCTTTCCAATCAAATCACGGATGTCATCAACACCCATCTGTCTCATATAAGATTCAATCCCGGCTGCCACCTGCTCCGTGGCAAATGGATTATTAAAATTAGCCGTTCCCACAGCTACCGCTGTAGCGCCGGCCAAAATAAATTCCATGGCATCTTCGCCGGTCTGTATGCCGCCCATACCGATAATCGGAATATTTACGGCATTGGCCACCTGATAGACCATACGCACGGCAATCGGCTTAATAGCCGGTCCTGAAAGTCCTCCGGTTTTATTGGCGATGGCAAAGTCCTGTTTGTAAATATCAATCTTCATTCCTGTTAATGTATTGATCAATGACAGAACGTCGGCGCCGCCGGCCTCTGCCGCCTTTGCCATCTCTGTAATATCTGTCACATTCGGACTCAACTTCATGATGACCGGCTGCTTTGCCACTTTTTTCACCGCTTTGGTGATTGCCTCTACAGCTTTCGGATTCTGACCAAAGGCAATGCCGCCTTCCTTCACATTCGGACAGGAGATATTGATTTCCAACAAATCTACCGGCTCATCGCTCAAACGTTCCACAACCTCCAGATAATCCTCTGTCGTCTTTCCACATACATTGACAACAATCTTTGTATCAAACTGCTTTAAAAATGGAATATCCCGCCGAATGAGCACATCAATCCCCGGGTTCTGCAAGCCGATGGCATTGAGCATGCCGCTGGCTGTCTCTGCAATACGCGGTGTCGGATTTCCAGGCCATGGCACATTGGCTACGCCCTTTGTGACCACTGCCCCCAACTTATTTAAATCGACAAATTCACTGTATTCTGCGCCGGAGCCAAAAGTCCCAGAACCTTCCATCACCGGGTTTTTAAGTTCCACACCGGCAAGATTTACTTTCGTATTCATCAAAGTTCCACCTCCCGTGCATCAAAAACCGGACCGTCTTTACAGATTCGTTTGTTGTGTACATGGGAATGTTCATCCACATCCTTAGACTGGCAAACACAGGCCAGACAAGCCCCAATACCGCAGGCCATCTTTTCTTCCAGGGAAATCTGTGCTTCAATCCCCTTTTCCCCTGCATATGCTTTCAATGCACGCAGCATCGGTGTCGGACCGCAGCTGTAGATAATCTCCCCCTCGATGCCTTCCTCGCGAATGGCATCCAATACATTTCCATGCACGCCCACACTGCCGTCTTCCGTAGCGACAACGACTCTGCCCCATCTCTCCAATTCATCTTTAAGAAATGTCTGACTGTCTTTGTAACCAAGGACAATGGTCTTTTCTACTTTTTTCAATTCCTTTGCCAATTGGAGCATTGGAGGTATGCCGATACCACCGGCGACAAGGATAGCTTTTTTATCACTCAATGTATAACCATTGCCAAGGGGACCCATTATTTTAACAGTGTCCTCTGACACCAGTTTTGAAAATTCTTTTGTACCTTCACCAACCACCCGGTATACCAGACGGATGGCCTTTGTCGCCTTTGCGACCTCACATATACTGATCGGGCGCGGGAGCATGCGACTTCCATCTTTACTGTAAACAGAAACAAACTGGCCGGCTTTCACATACTTTGCCATCTCTCCCACATCCAGCCAAAGGCTGTAAACATCCGATGTCAATGGTTTCTGAGAAATGACTCTCACGATCTTACATTCTTTTTCCTGCATGTTTCGTCTATCTCCTATCTCAATCCTGCACCGACCTGGATATCCTCAATCATATCCAGAACCGCCTGGCGGGATGCATCTGCAAAGCCCTCCGGACCGAATTTTTCGTATTTCGGCTGTTTATATGCTGCAATGATACCGCGGGAGGAATTGACAATTGCTCCGAGGCCATCTTCATTAAAATAATTGACAAGGTCTGAGCCCTTCGCTCCCTGAGCGCCATATCCCGGAACAAGAATAAAGTTCTTTTTCATAATACCGCGAAGTACTTTCCCCATCTCCGGATAGGTAGCGCCAACCACTGCGCCCACATAACTATAGCCGCACTCGCCCATATGCTGACTTCCCCATTCAACAACCTTTTCAGCCACCCATTCATAAAGAGGCCGTCCGTCGATCAATCGATCCTGGAATTCCCCACTGGAAGGATTTGAAGTTTTTGTTAAAATAAACATACCTTTTTTTTCAGGCACAGCCACATCGATAAAAGGCTGTACACTGTCCGTACCCATATAAGGGTTGATCGTAATAAAATCCTCATTAAAGCCATAGTAAGACTGACTTTCCACCTGAGCCTTTCCCAAATGGCCGGTGGCATAAGCTCCGGATGTAGAACCGATATCTCCCCGCTTAATATCACCGATAACGATCAGGTCTTTCTCATGACAATAATCTAATGTTTTCTTAAAGGCCATGATCCCTGGGATACCAAACTGTTCGTACATGGCAATCTGCGGCTTTACCGCAGGAATCAGATCATATACGGCATCGATAATCGCTTTATTAAACTGCCAGATGGCTTCTGCAGCCCCTTCCAAAGTCTCCCCCTGTTCCGCATAGGCTTTCTGCTTTACAAATTCCGGAACATAGTCAAGCATCGGGTCCAATCCGACTTCAATCGGCGCCCCTGTCCTTCTTATCTTTTCCACCAGCTTATCAATCATGGTTTATCCTCCCGTTCATTTATACTCTAAGACAGTATACCATATTTGGTTTTTAATTAACAGGGGTATTTATCGTCTTCCCTTTCCCCTTTTTACTTCTCTCCTGTCCGTATGTCTTCGTCTTCCCGAACGTTCTCTTCGATCTGAATAGACCTTTTTCTTTTTAAACACCTCAGGAAATCTTGGACGTTCCTCAATTTCTTTAAAGGTTTCGGCAGGAATCTCCCGGCTTAAAAATGCCGCCGCCACGTCAAGAATCGTATAATCCTGGAATTCCTCCTCTCCCATGAACTTTTCAATAGCACGGGCATAACGGTCCAGATTTTCCCGCTCCATAATTTTCAGTATTTCCTTCATCATCTGTTTCGTACGGACCTGGGCAATATCCGCTGCCTTTGGTATCTTCATATATTTAATTTTTGCCCGGGTATAGTTCATAATTTCACGGAGCTTGTACATCTCCCGCCGGCCGACAAAGGAATAAGAAACGCCCTCCCGATTGGCTCTTCCGGTCCGTCCGATACGATGAACATAGTATTCCAGATCT
>CAUEKH010000289.1 GCA_959018155.1 uncultured Hungatella sp. | reverse complement strand
GCTCTTTGCGGACAGGGAACGGGAGATTATGCCGGTCTGCGATATTACCCACTACGGGAATGAAGGGCTGGAACTGGTGGCCTCCGGGTACGGCAAGGAGTACGGAATCCGTTTCCTTGCCCGCCGCTTTGGGGTATCGACAGACGAAATCCTTGCCATCGGTGATAATGAAAATGATATCGCCATGGTAACGCTGGCGGGAATCGGCGGCGTAGTCGCAAATGGTACCCGGGAGGCGAAAGACTGCGCTGATATCGTCGCCACAGCGGAAGCAGGAGAGGGCGTTGCGGAGATTATTGGGAAAATATGCTTGAATGCTGAGAAGAAGGGCTTAAGTGCTCAGAATATAGGCTTAAATAGTGGGAGAATGCCGCAGGAGGAGAAACAATGAAGCTGTCAACATCGACCAATATGGTATTTGAGCGGATCAATATGGAACCTGTAGAACAGCGGACCGCCATAGAACTGTGTGCCAGGGCCGGTTACCGGGTACTGGACTTCTGCTTTCACGATTTGATTACATATGAAAGCCCTTTTCTGGATGACAGATGGGAAGCGTATACGGAACAGATGATTGAGACGGCCCATAACTGCGGCGTTACCTTTGAACAGGGCCACGCCAACGTCTATGATTTCTTAAATCCGAAAGCGGATCACGCATTTCAGCAGAAGATTATGGAGCGCAGTATCATTGCTTCCGGGCGAATGGGGATCCCGTGGCTTGTCATTCACCCGTCCACTGATTTTGGGGCGGCCGCCATTTTTAAGGAATCCAGACGGAAAAATATCGAGTATATCAGCAGACTTGCAGAATTTGCGGAAAAATACCGTGTCGGAATTGCGGTGGAAAATATGTGGGACCTCCATATAGCGCCCCGCCGGTATTACGGGGATAACGCGGAGGAACTGGTCGATTTGGTAGACCGGATTGGCGGAGAAAATGTGGGGATTTGCTGGGATTTGGAACACGCCAGCATCATGAAGCAGGACCAGAGAAAGTCAATGGAACTGATGGGAAATCGCTTAAAGGTCACCCATATTTCCGACCAGACGGGAGTAAATAATATCCACGTCATGCCATTTCAGGGATTTACCGACTGGAATGAGGCGATGGCGGCTCTGGCTGATATCGGCTATGAGGGGAATTTTAACTATGAGGCACAATGGTTTTTAAACAAGGTGCCGATGGAACTGGTTCTGCCCTCGCTGATCTACAGTGTCGAGGTGGGAAAATATCTGATTGGGCTGTATGAGAAGCGGTTGGCGGAGAAAAGAGAAAAGTAAGTGGGGGACAGTCGGAGAGAACCGGATGGGCTGTTTTGAGCCTGTCCGGTTTTTTGAATTGGGCGGGGATAATTCTTATGTATATTATGTGTATGTTGTGTATGTCATGTGGGTAGGGAGGATGGAATAGAATTGTAGAAAAGTGGGAAAAAGGAACTGGAATATGGACGAAAATAGGATGGGGAGATCTGGGAGAGAGGAAGAAGGTAAGCGAATGGGGGAAGGTAGGCGAATGGGGGAAGATAAGCGAATAAGAGAAGATAGGCGAACGGGAGAAGGCAGGCAAATGGCAGAAGATAGGCGAACGGGGGAAGATAGGCGAATGGGGGAAGATAAGCGAAAGGAAGAAGATGAGCGAATGGGGGAAAATAAGCGAATGAGAGAAGATAGGCGAACGAGGGAAGATAAGCGAACAGAAAAAAGGACAAATGTTATTTTATTAGAAAGGGACTGGAAATCACTACTCCTGTTTTTGTTGCTGACACTGGGAATTGGCGGTCTGTCTGGCTTTTTGACCTCGGGAAGTATGCAGGAATACAGCGTCATGAATCGTCCGCCCCTGGCGCCTCCCGGCTGGGTTTTTCCGGTTGTATGGACGATTCTCTACATTCTGATGGCCGTTGCGGCCTGGCTGGTTTATGAGGCCGACGTGCCGGAAAGTGTCCCGGCTCTGAAGCTGTACGTGGCCCAGCTTCTTGTAAATGGCGCCTGGCCGATTCTGTTTTTCAGTCTGCACGCCTACTACGCCGCGTTTTTCTGGATTGTACTGCTTTTTATTCTGGCAGCCCTGACGGCAAAGAAATTCAGTCAGATTAACCCTTTGGCTGGAAAACTTTTTGTACCATATCTGTTGTGGCTGATTTTTGCGGGGTACTTAAATGCGGCAATTGCTGTGTTGAATGGATGATTTGAGGGGAGCGGAGGCTTCCCTTTTATTTTATGATGGAAAGCTGGGCGCGGCGCGTACAGCTTTCTGTTTTGAAAAGAGAGATTGTACGCGAAGCGTTCGCCTTCCCATTACGTGCAGGCGATTGCCGGTCCAGAATATTTCACAAAAACCATGATTGTTTGAAAATCAAGATATGTGCAAGAAACCATATAGAATGGGAAATGTTTGTACAAAAATAGTGCATATATTTATTTGAAAACGATAGAATTAATAAAAATAAACAAAAATAAAAGGATAAAACCTATATTATTTGTACAATATTGACAGACGACATATCGCCTGATATAATGATATCAGAAGATAAGTCATCTGATGAATTTAAGGAGGGGATTATGGAGGAGGCGAAAAACATATTTCAGCCCATCAAGAACGGTTCGGTAGCCAAGATCGTGATGGAGCAGATCAAAAATGCGCTGCTGGAAAAGACGTTGAAACCGGGAGACAGGCTTCCGACGGAATCAGAACTTTGTAAAAGCCTGGGTGTGGGGAAATCGAGTATCCGTGAGGCGATCAAGATGCTGGATGTGCTTGGAGTAGTACAGACGAGGCAGGGAGATGGGACGTATATATCTTCCACGATTCCGGAAAACAGTCTGAACCCACTGGTATATCAGCTGTTGATTGATTACGGGAACAACGCAGATATCCTGGAACTGCGTGCGATGTTTGAACCGGCATATACTATCCTTGCCATGAAGAATGCAACCCCTGCGGATAAGGATAAGCTGGTGGAAATTAATCGTAGATTTAAAAAGAAAGTGGCAGACGGAAATCAGACGGCGGAGGATGACTTGAGATTCCATCGTGCGATTCTGGAAGCGACTCACAATCCATTTGTAATCAGGATTGGATTTACGGTTCTGCAGCTTTTTGAGAGTTCCATTGGCGATTCCATGAAGGAAATTCCGGAACAGGCACTGGAGGATCATGACCGGATTCTGGTCGCATTTTTGAAAGGAGATGAGTCGGAGGTTTGGGAAGCTGTTCACAAAAGCTTTGAGGGCTGGATAACAATTTTGCAGGAGAAGAAGCAACTGGAAAGAGAAAAGATGGCTATATAGCTGAACATCTAAAAAATCGGGAGGGATTACCATGATTGTAAAACGACAGAATCAGATGCAGCTTGAGATATCAGATATGGGGAATCTGATAATTGAGGATTTGGACAGGGACGGAAGGTGGGAAGCAAGAAATACCGGCTGGATCACATTTGTGGAAAATGGGGAAAAGGTCATTTGTCCATTAGGACAGCCTGAGGTAAGAGAATTACGCAGCGGCGGGGAGATGGTATTTACAGGACAGGGAATCCATCCGTTCACAGTCAGAACAGTCATTGAGACGGTGGACGAAGGAATTGCCATAAAGGTTACCGGTATAGAAACAAAGGAAGACTTTGAAGCACTGGAATATCCGGCCCACTTACTTTCCTTCCGTTCCGGGGGGGAGGACGGTTATCTGGCGGTACCCAACAAACAGGGAACGGTAATTCCTGGCAGATTAGATGCGGGATTTATGCGGTATATGCACAATACCTGGGCGAATATATCCGATATTGATGTGACGCTTCCATTTGAATCGGGAACGCTTAACATGGCCTGGTTCGGAGCCAAATCCCATGCCTCCGCTCTTTACGTCTGTATGGAAACGCCGGAAGATGGCGCACTCCATATTATTGGAAATGGGGTTATCGCCGCTTCGGGAGAGCCTGTTGACGCGCGAAATGGAATAACTCCCGGTACCAGAGTCTGTTCTTTAACACCGGTATGGAATTCCAGTCATGGAAAGCTGGGATATGAGAGAAAACTTACCATTTCTCTGGTAGAAAACGGATATGTCGGTATGGCAAAAGCGTATCGCAGCTACGTGAAAAAAACGGGAAGATTTGTGTCACTGAAGGAAAAAATAGACAGGAATCCGGAAGTTGAGAAGCTGATAGGGGCGCCCGATATTAAAATATATGTTTATACCAACCGTCCCAACCGCCCATACTACCGCTCATGGTCAGAGCCGGTGCTGAATGGCTACAGAAGAGTCCATACGACGTTCGGAGAAGTCGGGGAAATGGCAGAAGAACTGAAGCAGAACGGCATCG
>CAUEKH010000288.1 GCA_959018155.1 uncultured Hungatella sp. | reverse complement strand
ATGGGCAAGTCCATGATTTTGAGGAAGGCTGCCGGAGGAAAGCAGAAGGAACTTCTGCTGTATAAGTCCCATTTGGGCCAGAACGGTTTTATCGGCCAGTTAAAGTCCATGCTTTCAGAACTTTACCAGTACGGGATCACGCCGGAGATGCTTGATGAGAAGATTCCCGAGGCAATAAGCCCCATGCTGCGTCAGAAGTTAGAGGATATTTCCTTAATTTATAAAGCGTTTAAGGAGTATATCGGGGAACATGAGTATATTACGACAGAGGAGGTGCTCGATGTTCTCTGCCGCCATCTGCCTCAGTCCCAGCTTATCAGAAACAGTGTGATTACCCTGGATGGTTATACCGGTTTTACGCCGGTACAGTACCGTCTGATTGAGTTGTTCCTCCGGTACAGCAGGAAGGTCATTGTGACAGTCACCATCGATCCTGCGATGAATCTGGCCAGAAAAAGCGGAATTCAGGAACTGTTCCATATGAGCCGCCAGATGATTGACAAGGTGAGCGGACTTGCTGAAGAGAACCATATCCCGCGTGATAAGGATATTCTCCTTAAGGACCATCCGGCCGTCCGTTACCGCCAGTCCGGGGCAGAGTGCATTGATTTCCTGGAACAGAACCTCTACCGCTATAAGGGCCGCGTCTACAGGGGCAGACCGGAAGCTATCGACATTATTACAGCCGTAAATCCTGCGGAGGAGACGGCCTGTCTCATACGGAGCATCCGACTGGCACTGCGCCAGGGGCTGCGATACCGCGATATGGCGGTGATTACCGGCGATCTGGGCGGATACGGGAACGAACTGATTCACCAGTTTGAGGCGGGGGGAATTCCCTACTTCTTTGATGATAAGAAGAGTATTTTGAAGAATCCGATGGTAGAGTTAATCAGAGCCGCACTGGAAGTGGTGCGGAAGGATTTTTCTTATGAGACAGTTTTTCGCTATCTGAGGACCGGGCTTGTCACCGGCCCGGAGGAACTGGAACTTTTGGACCGTATGGAAAATTACGTGATAGCCATGGGGATTCGGGGCTTTAAGAAGTGGGACTCTGTCTGGGAGGGCAGATACCGCGGGGGGAAGGAACTGAACCTGGAAGAACTGAATGTATTTCGGGAGACGATTATGGAACCGCTGCGCGCACTCCGGGAGGCCTTCCGCCAGGAGGACAAGACGGTGAGAACCGTGACGGAGGCGGTGGCTCTTCTGCTTATCAGCCTATCAGTGGAATGGAAGATGAAGAATTACGAGACCTTTTTTACAGAGACGGAGGAATTCAGCCTGGCGAAGGAGTACAGCCAGGTATACGGACTCGTGATGGATTTGCTGGAACGGCTGACGAAACTTTTGGGCGATGAGAAGGTTTCGGTGAAGGAGTACGCGGAGATTCTTGACGCCGGTTTCTCTGAGATTAAGGTGGGACTGATACCGGCCACTGTGGATCGGGTGGTGGTAGGCGATATCACGAGAACGCGTCTTGACCATATCAAGGTCCTGTTTTTTATCGGGGTAAATGATGGGATTGTGCCTCAGAAGAAGGAGAACAGCAGTCTCTTTACCGACCGTGACAGGGAATTTCTGGGAAAACATGAGATTGAACTGGCGCCGACGACGAAGGAGGAGAGTTTCCGCCAGCGTTTCTACCTCTATCTGGCTCTGACGAAGCCGGAACAGCGTCTGGTGCTTTCTTATTCCGCTATGGATTCTTCCGGAAAGAGTCTGCGCCCCTCCATTTTGATTAATGAACTTGGAAAATTATTTCCGGAACTTACCACAACGGCGGCAACTGCGGTTCTGGAAGGCGTTCCGCTGGCGGTCAGAGAGGCGAAGGACAGGCTGACCAAGGGACTTCGTGATTATTCGGCAGCGGGGGAGGACTCTGAATTTTTGGAACTCCTTAGGTTTTTCCTCTCTTCCGAGGAACATCAGGCTGAAGCGCGGCAGCTGATTGACGCGGCTTTTTATGCCTATGAAAAGCGGGGAATCGGAAGGATGGCGGCGAAGGCCCTCTACGGTTCTGTTTTAAGCGGGAGTGTTACCCGCCTGGAGCAGTACGCCTCATGCGCCTACGCCCATTTCTTAAATTATGGTCTGGAACTGATGGAGAGGGAGAAGTATGAACTGGAGGCCATGGATATCGGAAACCTGTTCCACGATTCGATTGATCTCTGTTTCCGCCGTATGAAGGAAGAGGGCGGGGACTGGAGAACGCTAAAGGAGGAAGACAGGAAGAAACTGGTCCATGACTGTGTTACTGCGGTTACGGAAGAGTATGGCAATACGATTTTAAAGAGTACGGCCCGGAACGCGTATCTGGCCCGGAAGGTGGAGCGCATTACGGACAGGACTGTCTGGGCGCTGGCAGAACAGCTGAAGAAGGGAGATTTCACGCCGGTCGGATTTGAGGTTTCCTTTTCTCCGTCGGATAATTTAAAGGCGCTTAAGATCCCGCTTTCGAAGGAAGAGGCGCTGCATCTGCGGGGCCGTATCGATCGCCTCGACCTGTATGAGGATGAGGAGAATGTCTATGTGAAAATCATTGATTACAAGTCAGGAGGGACGGCCTTTGACTTAACCGCCCTCTATTACGGCCTTCAGCTTCAGCTGGTGGTCTATATGGATGCGGCCATGGAGATGGAGGAGCGGGATAAGCCGGGGAAGAATATTGTTCCGGCCGGTATTTTCTATTATAACATCAATGACCCGGTGGTGGATCGGGAGGGACAGATGACAAAGGAAGAGGTGGAGGGAGAAATTCTAAAGGATCTCCGCATGAACGGTCTGGTCAACAGCCAGCTCGATGTTATTTCCCATCTTGACCGGGAGATTGAGACGGAATCCGACGTCATCCCTGTGGCCTTAAAGAATGGCCTGATTCAGGATTCCAAGTCTTCTGTAGCCAGCCGGGAACGGTTTGCCGCGCTTAAGAAGTACGTCAATACGAAACTGAAAAGCGAGGGGCGTGAGATTTTAGCCGGTGTGACGGATATTAACCCGTACAAGCAGGGGAACAGGACCGCGTGTGATTACTGTCCGTACCATGCTGTGTGTGGTTTCGATTTGAAGACCGGAGGTTACTCCTACCGGAAGTTTAAGCCGCTTAAGTCGGACGAGATATGGCCAATCATCGAAGGAGGAGAAACAGATGGCGATTAACTGGACAAAAGAACAACAGCAGGTTATCGAGAGCAGGAACCGCAATTTGCTGGTCTCCGCGGCGGCGGGCAGCGGCAAGACGGCGGTGCTTGTAGAACGGATTATCCGCATGATTACGGAAGGGGAGAAGCCGTTGGGAATCGACCAGCTTCTCGTTATGACGTTTACGAAGGCGGCCGCAGATGAGATGCGTGAGAGGATTCTGGAGGCGGTAGATGAGAAGTTAAAGGAGGATCCGGAAAACAGCCATCTGCAGATGCAGGCGGCTATGATTCCCTACGCGCAGATTACTACCATCGACAGCTTCTGCTTAAGTATTATCCGGGAGCATTATAACCGACTCGATATTGACCCGGCGTTTCGCGTCGGTGATGAGGGCGAGATGCTGCTTCTGCGCGGCGACGTGATGAGGGACCTTTTAGAGGAACATTATCACGAGGAAGACGGGGCATTTTCCCGGTTTGTGGAGACGTATGCCACCGGAAAGTCTGACAAAGGGATTGAAGAGTATATCATGTCTGTGTACACCTTTTCCCAGAGTAATCCATGGCCGGAGCGATGGCTTCTTAAGTGTAAGCAGGAACTGGAAATCAGTGGGGAAAGCCAGTTGATGGAGACGGCCTGGATGAAGTTTCTGATGAAAGATGTCAGACTGCAGCTGGAAGAACTGTGCAGCCAGACGGAGGATGCACTGGATGTCTGTGAGGAGGAGAACGGGCCGGCTGCCTATATCCCAATGCTGACGGCTGATTTGAGGATGATGCAGGCTGTCTGTGAAGCACCGGATTACGAGACGCTCAACAGCCGTCTGTCGGAACTGTCCTTTGGCCGTCTGGCTGCCGTCCGGGGAAAGGACATCGACGCGGACAAAAAGACTTACGTGACGAACTGCCGTGACCGGGTGAAGAAGGCAGTGGGAAAGCTTAAGGATTTGTACTGCTTTGAATCGGTGGAGTCGGTCATTGAAGATATGAAGGGAACCGGCGGGGCCGTACATATGCTGCTTACTCTGGCCGGTGAATACCACGATAAGTACCAGGAGAAGAAGCGGGAGAAGAATGTCGTCGATTTTAACGACTTAGAGCATTATGCCCTTGAGATACTTTTAGACGACGTGGACGGGGAGCGGAAGCCTTCTGCCGCTGCCGATGAACTGAGCCGCCAGTATGAGGAGATCCTGGTAGACGAGTATCAGGACAGCAACGAC
>CAUEKH010000287.1 GCA_959018155.1 uncultured Hungatella sp. | reverse complement strand
GCCCGCGCTCTGGAACACCGTATCCTTAGAAGAATCCACCACATGATGAAGCTTGTTGCTTTCGCTGGCCAGCGCGTGAATAGAATCATCGAAGCTGAGTTTCTCCGGCTCTAAGCTGATCCCGGCGCTTTCGCTGATATCTTCCACCCGTTTCCTGTATGCCGTATAGTTATAGCGGGAAATCATCATCAGCATCAGTAAGTTAAAGGCGATGGAGATGATAAAATTGAGCCGGAACATCCCCTCATTCTTATAGAAATCATGGTAAAAGAGCGTATTGTCAACGCCGTATGCGTATTGGATTCCCCTGATTACGGAATCCCTGTAAAATACGGTGTAGCGAAGCACTTCGCCCCCCGTATCTATTTTCTGTTCGCTCTCCATCTGCGCCTGGTTTGCGGCAAATACATTTCCTACCATCTCATCCGTAGAATAGAGAACCGTGCCATCCTCCTTAATCAGCGCCAGCACGCCGCCTTCCGTGTCGATATATTCAGAAAAACCGGACACAGGGATGTGAAAGGCCAGCACAATCTCCTTCCCATTCCATAGATGGTTGGAAACGGGTCTGATGTACGTAAGCACCGGCCGTTTCTGTGTATACGGCCCTTCGGGCATGAAAAGGAAACCTTCCTGCCTGCCGCCGTCAACAAACTGCTGATACCACGGCAGAAAGGTATCGACTCCCCTGGAATCGGAATGGACTTTATCGAAGCCGGTGACAACGGTTCCCGTCCCCTCATAATAGATGTCCATACTTTCTACAGACGGATACGTATTCCTGATATTATCCATCAAATCCGTCAGCTGCCGGATTGCCTCCGCAGACCCGATAATCGGTTCCGTCTGAGGCCGCAGCGCCGCTGAATTGACATTGAATACAGAAAAATACGTCTGGGAGATCTTTAAGACCGGTTCTAAGATCTGACGGTCGATATTATCCAAAGCCAGCCCATTGACCCTTTGATTATGCTCGACTAAATTCTGTCGGTAGGCGTCCCGGCTCGACTGGTGAAATACGTAATAATTAAACAGTGATAAAATAACAATACTCAAAATATTGACATAAACCATCATCCGGACAATGGATGAATGAACGATTTTCTTTTCTTTCCAATGTTTTATCATCATAGCACCCCCGCTCATTCTACCACATTCCTCCGGCCTGTGGAAACACTTTCTGTCAGGCGTTCTCTCTCCGCCCCTTTACCGGTAATTACTGCAAAATTCCTCGAAATCCGGTTCCGGCAATACCAGGAAATCACCGATATCCTCCATATGGTGACGCATCATCTCATACAGTTCTCCCGCTTTTTTCCTGCCCTCCGCCGTAAACATCAGATTTTCCGTCTCCATCCGATCGTTCTTTACATCGTACAGTTCATAGAAGACTTCATCCTTAAATACATCTGTCACCAGCTTATAGTCGCCGGAGATTACGCAGCGCTGGAAATTTCCAAGCGCGCCATTTCCGTCGTACTGGATAAAAACAGGGCGCTCTTTTTCTGCAGTTCCCTCCAGCCAGGGGCGAAGCGTTGTCCCGTCCATCTGATGTCTCGTTGAAATCCCGAGATAGTCGCAGATGGTCGGAAGGAAATCCACATGGCTAAGCGGCGTCTCCACAATCCGGCCCCGTCCGGCTCCCCCCGGCATATGAAGGGAAAACGGGGTTCTGGCCGACTCCTCATACATACACATTTTCTGGATCAGGCAGTGAGATCCCAGCATTTCCCCATGATCCGAGCAAAACAGGATGATAGAATTATCGTAAAGCCCCTTCTCTTTCAAGGCCGTTATGATCTCTCCCACACACTGATCCAGCAGGCTGACCAGTCCTAAATAAGCTCTCCAGCTCTCCTTCCACTCCTCAGTCGTGTGAGTATTTCCCACAACGCCGGTGACGTTATACTTCTGAAGCGGCGACTGGTGAGGGTACCATACGCCCACATTTTCCGGCAGCCTGACCTCCTCCTTCTTTACTTTTGAAAACCAGGGGTCAGGAATGTCGAAGGGCGGATGGGGCGCCAGATACATCATGCTCAAAAACAGCGGATTTTTTCCGTCAAACTTTTCCAGTTCCTCCAGCGCCAAATCCGTAAAATACCGGTCGAAATAATATTTTTCTCCCTCCTCATACCGCCCCGTCACTCCATTGGAGTACGTGACAATATGGGTGTAACGGCCGCTCCCCAGTTCCGGCACAGGCGTGCGGAACTTAGGACCGCCTGGAAGGCGTTTTCCACTGCTCTTCACAAAATCTTTATACGTCTTTTCCGTGCTGAGCCATTTCGTCTTCGTCTCAGTCCTGTCTTCCAGCTGGGTCCCCTCCACAAACAGATGCTGTTTTCCGCTGTGGATGCAGGTCATTTCCCTCTCTTCCATCAGACCGTAGAGGTTGTCAATCCCCTCTTTTACAAGGGAATGGCGCTTATCCGGCGGGTACCACCCGTTGATAATACTTCCGTTCACCCCGGGGTACGTCCCGGTAAACAGCGCCCCCCGCGCGGGGACGCACAAGGGGCTGGCGCAGTACATTCTGTCAAAGCACACGCTGTCTGCTCTCAGCTGGTCAATCCAGGGAGTATAGCCGCAGCCCAGCACATCGTAGCGGAGATGATCGGCCACGATACAGATTACATTCGGATCCATACGATTTAAATGCCTCCTTTTCTGGCTTCGTTTCCTTTTCCGGGCGCTCTAACCCTTCACGGATCCTACCACCATACCTTTTACAAAGTATTTCTGCAAATAAGGATATGTACATACAATCGGAATCAGAGACAGCACCAAAGCAGCCATCTTCATGGTTTCCGTGTGGATTATCATATCGCCCATGGCCTCCATGTCAGCCGTCTGGCCGTTGGCAAGAATCGTCTGAAGCACATACTGAAGCACGTAGATAGAACGGTTTGTCACATAAAGCATATTGTCCATCCAGGAGTTCCAGTGCTGCACGCAGTACCATAAGGAAATCGTCGCGATCACCGGCGTGGACAGCGGCAGATACACTTTAACCAGCACCTGCAAGTTGGTCGCTCCGTCAATCTTCGCCGACTCCTCCAGGGCCGGCGGAAGCCCCATGAAAAAGTTTCTCGTGATAATCAGGGCAAATCCGGTAATCAGGCACGGGAGAATGTAAACCAGGAAATTATTGGTCAGCCCCAGGCCCTTAATTAATAAGTATTTCGGAATCATGCCGCCGGAGAAATACATGGTAAACACCACAAACATCATCAGCCCCCGCCGGTAAGGCAGGTTCTGTTTTGCCAGCGGATAGGCCGTCAGCATCGTCACAACGACACCGGCCGCTGTTCCAAAAACGGTTCTCGCTATCGTTACAAGGTAGCTGTGCCAGAAATTCGGGTCGGTAGAGATCTGTTTGTAGCCGGAAAAATCAAACTGGGTCGGTATTAAATGGAAACCGCTCCTGTTTACCACAGACGCCGGACTCATGGAAATAGTAACCACCTGCATAAATGGCAGCAGAATACTGATCATCAAAATCAGGCAGAGCCCGTAACTGATCCCATCTACCAGCCAGTCCTCCGCTGTTCTTTTTTTCTTTCTTTTCATCGTCATTTTACCGCCTCCTTACCACAATGCGTAATCATTGGTCTTGCGGGCAATATAGTTTGTCAGCATAACCAGAATAAAGGATATGATGTTCTTAAATAAATCCACTGCTGTCGTGAAGCTGTACTGCATTTTCTGAATACCCATCCGGTATACGAAGGTAGAGATAACGTCTCCCACCCCATAGGTAGTCGGTGTCAGGAAGTTGTAAACCTGCTCAAAGCTGTCATTTAAGATTTTACCGGACTGCATGATAAACATTACCGTGACAATCGGGGCCAGCGTAGGCAGCGTAATGTGGAGAATCTTCTTGATCCGGCCCGCGCCGTCCATTTCCGCCGCCTCATAGAGCGCCGGGTCTACACCGGTGACAGCGGCCAGATAGACAATGGATCCCCAGCCGATACTCTTCCAGAGGTCGGTCAGCACCAGCACGCCGCGGAAATACTTCTGGTCCGCCACAAAGAAGATGGATTCCAGCCCCAGGCTCTCTCTCAGGATATTGATCGGGCCTCTGGATGGGGATAAGAATTCCAGAATAATACCGGATACCACAACCCAGGAGACGAAGTGGGGAAGATACGAGATGGACTGCGCCACTTTTTTAAATCTCACGCCCTTGATTTCATTTAACGCCAGGCAGAGGATAATCGGCGCCGGCCAGCAGATCAACAATTTATAGAAGCTGATGATCCGCGTGTTTGACAGCACAGGAAGGAAAAACGGATTGCTGGCCAGCGCTTTCCAGTGCTTGAGCCTCCCAAACGCGCTTACCACGATCCCCCTCATCGGCTAATAGTCCTG
>CAUEKH010000286.1 GCA_959018155.1 uncultured Hungatella sp. | reverse complement strand
GCTGCGCAGATTCCCGATGCACATGGTACTCGCGAAGGCGCTTCCTTTCATCTTGCGAAATGTTTCTACCTGCATGGCACAGACAAAGGAAATGAGCATGTTCGCCGCCATATTCGCAGACTGAGGGAAAAACCCGGACAGAAACAGGAGAATGATTTCAATTACCACCACAATCTGGCGCCAGTGCAGCTTCTGATACTCTTTATAGAGCCCCCGAATCACCTCCGCCCCATAGACGCCGCCCGCAAAGGCGAGTACCGGCATGAGATAGCGGAGTGCGTTCGCAAAGTCCCCGTTCATGATGTTGTGGCCAAGCAGAACGATATTTCCGGTCTGTGCGTTGGCAAATACTCTTCCCCGGCAGTAATACGTATAGGCATCCTGAAATCCTCCGGACAGCGTGAGAAAGATACCCGTTGAGACGGCTTCCGACATTTGTCCCTGATGTTTCATCACTCCTCACCAACCTTTCGGCTCATACTATACCACAATCTCCTCTGTTTGAAAATACAACAGGGGAAATGTCAAAAAATCTGTAGTATAGAAAAAACGGGTCATTTTATTCGTAGTTTTTGCTATTTTTTCTCTATATGCTAATTGATATGAGGTTTACTAATTCATTTTTACCGAAAGGAGAACCGTGTTTATGACGGAAAAACAGCAGGGAAAGGCCGCTTTGTCGGCCAAGGATGAGAAATTCCGTGAATTTGCGCTCAATGATAATATGTGGAAGGTGGTTCTCTATGTCGGGACGCCGCTGGCTCTGTACCAGAGTTTAAATCAGCTTTTTAAGATATTTGATTCTATGATGGCCGCCCATATCGGCGCGTCTTCTGTATCGGCGGTCGCCTATCTGTCCCAAATCAGCCTGATGCTCTCCGCCATTGGCGGCGGCCTGGCCATCGGTTCCAGCTTAAAAATCAGCCAGGCGTACGGGGCCGGAGATTTTGAGCTGGTGAAGAAACGGGTCAGCACTCTCTTTGCCATGTGCGCCGTGCTGGGCTTTGGAATCCTCACCATCCTGGTTCCATTTGCACCGGTATTTTTAAAATTTGCCCGGACACCGGAGGTATTTATCGCGGAGGGCACTCTCTACTTCCGTCTGGAACTGTTTGGCATGGTGATCAGCTTTTTTAACAATGTCTACATAGCCATCGAGCGGGCGCGCGGCAATTCAGGCAGGATTCTCCGGCTAAATATGGCGGTCATCGCTGTCAAGCTGTCTTTAACCGCCCTCTTCGTCTACGTGCTGGGATCCGGAATCAGTATGATTTCCGTCGCCACGATTATCTCTCAGAGCGTCCTTTTAACCGCGGCCATCCATAACATGAATAATAAGGGAAATGCCTTCGGCTTCTCCCTCCATGCGATATCGCTAAAGCGCGCCACTACCCTGCCGATGATTACGCTCTCAATCCCGGTTATCATTGAGAAAATGGCATTTTCCTTCGGAAAGGTGATTATCAATTCCATGAGTACCATTTACAGTGCGCTGACTGTGGGGGCCATGGGAATTTCCAACAATATCGGCGGAATTACGACCCAGCCACAGAACGGCTTCCAGGAAGGCGGTTCGGCCATCATCAGCCAGAGCATGGGGGCGGGAAAACCGCGGCGGGCCCTGAAAGCATTTTTCTGTATTCTCGTTATCAATATGAGCCTTGGGGCGCTGCTTATGTCCACCTCCTTATTCTTTCTCGACGAGATTACCGGACTGTTTGCCGGAAATGACACTGCGTTTCAGGAAATGATACAGAATATCTACCGCTATGAAGCGATGGGGGCAATCCCCTTAGGCATCAATTCCGCCGTGATGGCGCTGTTATACGGCTTCGGAAAGACGAAGCTGACGCTGACCATCAATTTCTGCCGCGTCTTTGTCTTTCGCGTCCCGGTTCTCTGGTACCTCCAGAATTTCACGTCCCAAGGCAGCAACAGCGTGGGGATCGTTATGGCTGTCAGCAATATTTCCACCGGCGTCCTGGCCTTCTTTATTGGGGCGTGGCAGATTCACCAGATATGTAAAAAGTATCACATCGCGCCATTTGCTTCTGTGACAGGCGGCACGATTCAGAAGGCATAGAGGTTTGGGAGCCAGACAGATCGCATTACAAAGGAGACATGAAACATGGGTTTATTTAAGAAAAAAGAAAAGAAAGCAGATACCGAAGATTTTACCCAGGATTTAAATGAAAAAGCGGAATACCAGAATCTCTACATGATTCACCTTCTTTTTGAGGAGAAACCGGTAAAACCAGATGTCGAGACGATTCAAAAGGCAGTCATAGAGAAATTTGGCGATGTGGATGTGGTCTCGGACAGTCCGCAGCTCACCTCATTTGCAGTTAAGAAGTATCTGTCGCATTTTAAAGACGCCTCTCTTCCGCCCCAGATCATTATGGCCGAGGTTCATGAGTTCGATCAGGAATCTATCGACGGTTTTTCCCGCAGCCAGCTCTGGGAGGTTGCCGATAGGAATGAAGTGCTGGAAAAGTGCCGGTACGAACTGTTCCTCTTTGATATGATGGCAGCCGGTATGGATTATAAAGAGCGGGGGAAAATGCTGGCGGAGTGGCTGGAAACCGCTCTCTCACTGTTTCCGGACTGCACCGCTGTCTGGGTAAAACCGGCCGGAAAGCTGTTCACCGCCTCGCAGGTAAGGAATTTTAATCTCCCCCGGGAAGATCGCTTCGTCCGGCTGGGAGTCAACGTCCGGTTTTTCAATATTCAGGGAAGCGATGATAAGATGATTGATACGCTGGGACTTTACGCGTTTGGACTTCCCGATATCCAGTACCATTTCCACGGACTCGTTCCCGATGATGTGGTGAGACACGCCTACAGCGTGGCCTCCTACCTCTATGAAGCCAACGCGCCCGTAAACTCAGGTGAAACCATCGACGGACTGAAGGGCGGGGAACTATCCCCTGACGTTCAGTGGGTGTGCCAGTATGAAGAATCACTGATTCAGCCGGTCAGGCTCGTCATGGATATCTGTCCGGGGGAATACGCGGCAGGAAATCGGTAGAAAAAGAACGAAAAATGGCAGAGAGAATGATCAAAGAAACGGTAAGCTGTGCGCCAGACACGCACGCTTACCGTTTTCACTTCTCACTGGTCAGTTTCCGGTGTTTTACTTCTCTTCAAAATCCCGATACATCAGGCTCGGCTGGATCCCCGTGTTATTCTGATATTTTCCACTGTGATAAAGTTCATACTCGCCTTCAATATCGTGGTAATAAATCTGACATATCTCCACATTGGGATAAATGCACACCGGCTGCACACAGAAGATCTCCAATGTCCAGTAACCGGCAAATCCGATATCTCCGAATCCGGCTGTCACATGGATAAAGAGGCCCAGTCTTCCTGTGGAAGAACGGCCCTCCAGCATGGGAACGTAGCGGTCTGTCTTTGTAAATTCATTGGTCCGGCCGAGGTACAGCTTATCCGGTTCCAGCAAAAGCCCTTCCCCATGTGTTTTAAAATCTCTTTTCCTGATAAAATCACTGTTATTCCTGCCCCTTATCCCAGGTATTACCCCAGATATTCTCCCAGTTCAGCTTCATTCTTCTTTCCATAATGCCGCATCAAATCGCGTTTTTCCGCCGCGCTTAACCCGTTCCAGAGTTTCTGCACTCTCGGGTCCTTGAAACCGATGTACTGGACACCGTTCTTTTCACACTCATAAGATGACAGATAGTGATTCAGCGCACTCCACTCCACAAAAAAATTATTGATCTTCGCGCTGAACTTCTTTACCTTCGCCATAGCGGATATCCTCCCCCTCGACGTGTTACCGTCCTGTTCTATTTGCTACCTGCCGGTTCCGACAGTTTTAGTATAACACACACTTCCCGTACAGGTAAACAGGGATTTCCATTCCGGAAGAAATTTTACAAAAAATTAAGAATCGGCCTCCAAAAGTCCCAGTTCTTCTTCTGCCCCGCGAATCCGCGCCGCGAACTGTCCGTAGAAATCCTTCTCCTTTTCATAGGGGAGGAGATAAAACGTTTTCAGCACATACAGGGAGACTGATTGAGCCAGCCCCTCTTCCGGCTGAGACTGTTTTACTTTCTCTTCCAGCGCTTTTAAAAAATAGTGCCATTTCGTGATAAATCTCTCATAGGAAATGGCATCCGGCGTGTCGATCCATTTTCTGACTTTTACTTTTGTCTTGTTGGGTTTCACGCATTCGTGTATCTGGTTAAAATACCGGAATCCGCCATCTTCATAGATTCTTCCCAGCGGGAAAAGGCGGCAGATGCCGGGGCGGATGGCATGGATAGAACAGCGGCCTGCCTCATTTAAAAAGGAACACGCCTCGTCGCCACCGGCCATTTTGATATTGGGCAGAATGATTCCATCTACCACATTTAACTC
>CAUEKH010000285.1 GCA_959018155.1 uncultured Hungatella sp. | reverse complement strand
CGATTGCGCCGGCCATCCGTGTCAGCTATCTCGTGCTGCCGCGCCCGCTTCTGGCCATTTACCGGGAAAAAATGGGATTTTACTCCTCCACCGTGTCGCGGATTGACCAGAATATCCTCTACCAGTTTATGACGGGGGGATATTATGAGCGCCATTTAAACCGGATGCGCGCTATTTATAAAATAAAACACGATACGCTGCTTGGGGCATTGAAGCCGCTGGAAAAACAGTTTATGATAAAGGGAGAGTACGCGGGGCTTCATCTGCTTCTGACTGACCGGTGCGGCCGGTCTGAGGATTGGCTGGTGGAGTCGGCAGCGCGTGCAGGGGTGAAGGTATATGGTCTGTCCTCCTATGTGATTGGGGGCAGGTGTGTGAAAGAGCCTACTGTGGTTCTGGGCTATTCGAGGCTGAAGGAAGAAGAGATAAAAGAAGGAATCAGGCTGCTGACCGATGCGTGGCGGCCTGCCGGAAAACAGGAGGCATGATAAAATGAAGGAAGAAGAGACTGAGACATCGCGTCGTTTTACGCCGGGACAGATGAGGCGGGCAGGGATTGCCGGACTGACTGTGGTTCTGCTGCTGGTTATTGGAATTCTGGGAAATGTCAGGATTACCCATTCTGTAAAGAAAAGTATGGAGGAATCGATTCATCTCACAGAAGAAAAGCTTGCCAGCGAGGAAGCCGCGGAAGCCGAGGCGGCTGCCATGGAGGAAGAGGCGGAAACGGCGATTTCTCTCACCTATATGGAGCGGCAGATTTTAAATATCCTGTGGGAAAAGATGGATTCCATGGATTTGGAAGGAGCGGCCCGCATTTTAAATGAAAACAGGGAGTTGCTTGAGAAGCTGTTTTTTGGAAAGCTGGCGGATCGTGTGATTCTGTATGACGGAAAGACGATACAGGAAGGCGCTGACGGTCACGGGCTGGTATTCCGGAAGGCAGGGACGGTATTCTACGGGGATTTTAAGGATGAAAAGCCCAACGGGATGTGCGTGGCCCTCCAGGCTATCGAGCTGGATGAAGGTCCGCGGTACGATTATTCGGCTGGAATCTGGAACAATGGCGTGATGGAAGGGACCGGAGAATGCGGTTACAACTATTACGAAGGGATAGAAGGAGATAACGCCAGAAAGACGATAAAAAAGGGAAATTTCGCAGACAACCTTATGGAAGGGGAAATCGTCTACACCAGCGTCAATTCGCAGGGGGAGGAGACTTCCTGGACCATGACGGCAGAACATGGCGTGATTGTCCCGGACGAAAAATGGCAGGTGAATGTCGGTGACGACGGCAGGAAAGTCTACCGTTTAGCGGCCGACAACGACGAGGTCCACGCGTATGCGGTGGACGAATCCGCCATGGGAGAAGTGCGGTGGAAGAACATGATCGAGTGGGAACAGTAAACAGGAGGTGACTGTTTGTGAATCAGGAAATGGTGGACCGGTTGAGCGTCATCACAGAAGAAGAAAAAGAAATTTTAAATGGCCGGACCGAGATTGACCGGGCCAGATATACGGAAGGCGCGGATCTCGTGATAGACAGCGGGAAAATGCTGGAGCACGGGAAATTGATCCGTATCAGGCCCCACACGCGGTTCGTCCATTTTCCGAAGCACAAGCACAATTTTATTGAAGTAATCTATATGTGCGAGGGGGAGACGACCCATTTCATTGACGGGGATCGGGTGGTCCTCCAGAAAGGGGAACTGCTGTTTTTAAATCAGCACGCGACCCAGGAGATTATGCCGGCAGGCGAACACGATATCGCGGTGAATTTTATCATCCTTCCGGAATTTTTCAATACCGCATTTGAGATGAGCGGGAAAAATTCTGCTTATGCGTTAGGTGGAATGGTGGGGGAAGAGGAGAATCTTCTGCGCGATTTTCTGGTCGGCTGCCTCTGCAACGACACGCGGTATGCCAGCTACCTGCATTTTAAGGTCGCCGACGTGCTGCCGGTGCAGAACCTGGTGGAGAATATGGTCTGGACTCTGCTCAACGATCAGCCCAATAAGAGGAGTATCAACCAGGTGACTATGGGACTTCTCTTTCTTCAGCTGATGCACTGCACCGATAAGATCAGCCATACCTCAGAAAGCTTCGATCAGAAGCTGATTTTCCAGGTGCTTAAATATATTGATGAGAATTACCGCGATGGGGAACTGACGGAGCTGGCCTCGATGCTGGGCTACGATATCTACTGGCTGAGCCGGGCGATCAAGCGGCTGACAGGGAGAAACTACAAAGATTTGCTTCAGATTAAGAGGCTGAATCAGGCGGCATTTCTGCTGCTGAACACGAGGCTGCCGGTGGCGGATATCTGCCAGGCGGTGGGGTATGACAATACGAGTTATTTTTACCGGATATTCAGGGAGCGGTATCAGATGTCGCCGAAGGAGTACCGGAAGAATAACCGGGCGCTGTAGGCCCTGCAAATAAGGACGTATTTTTTAATAAATCGCGACCTTAACTTTCCCCCGCGTTTCCTGTATGATGATATCAGAAAATGACAGGAGAGTGGTACATATGGAAAAGTATTACTTAGCTGTGGATATCGGCGCTTCCAGCGGACGCCATATCCTTGGAACGGTGAAGGACGGGATTATCAGTCTTGAAGAAATCTACCGATTTGAAAATGGAATGAAGAAGATGGACGGCCATCTCTGCTGGGACGTTAAGGCTCTTTTCAAAGAGATTAAGGAAGGCATGAAGAAGTGTGTCTCACTGGGAAAGATTCCTGAGAGCATGGGAATCGACACCTGGGCCGTTGACTTCGTCCTTCTCGACAGTGACAATCAGGTTCTTGGAAATGCGGTCGGTTACCGCGATGACAGGACAAAGGGAATGGATGAGAAAGTGTACGAAACCATTTCCCTGGAAGAACTGTATCAGAAGACAGGAATCCAGAAGCAGATATTCAATACGATTTATCAGCTGATGGCGGTGAAAGAGGAGACGCCGGAACTTCTTTCAAAAGCGGAATCAATGCTGATGATACCGGATTACTTCCATTTTCTGCTGACAGGAGTGAAGAAGCAGGAGTACACCAATGCGACGACAACCCAGCTGGTAAGCCCGGAGACAAAGACCTGGGATTACGAACTGATAGAATCCCTCGGTTATCCGAAGAAACTCTTTACCGAACTTTCCATGCCTGGAACGGTGGTTGGGGAACTGACGAAGGAGATTCAGGACGAGGTTGGATTTAACTGCAAGGTAGTTCTGCCTGCAACCCACGATACAGGTTCTGCCGTTATGGCGGTTCCGGTGCCGGAAGCGGACAACACCTCTGACACCGATGTCCTTTACATAAGTTCAGGCACCTGGTCCCTGATGGGAACGGAACTCATGACAGCCAACTGCTCTCTGGACAGCATGAAGGCCAATCTGACAAATGAGGGCGGCTACGATTACCGGTTCCGCTACTTAAAGAATATCATGGGCCTCTGGATGATTCAGTCTGTGAAGAAGGAACTGGCGGAAGCCGGAGAGAAGTACTCCTTCGCGGAACTCTGCGAGATGGCTTCCAATGAGACGATCGATTCCATCGTGCCATGCAATGACGACGAATTCCTGGCGCCGGAGAGTATGATTGAGGCCGTAAAGAATCACTGTGCAAGGTCCGGAAAAATGGTTCCCGGGACGGCCGGTCAGCTGGCGGCGTTCATCTATAACAGCCTGGCTGTATGCTACGGCGAGACGGTGCGGGAGTTAGAGGCGATTACCGGAAGAAATTACGCGGCCATCAATATCGTAGGCGGCGGATCGAATGCGGAGTATTTAAATGAACTGACAGCCAGACATACAGGAAAGACCGTTTACGCCGGACCAGGCGAGGCGACAGCCATCGGCAACCTGCTGGCTCAGATGATTAAAGCCGGAGAATTTAAGGGGCTCGGCGATGCCAGAAGCGCGGTTTACCGGTCCTTTGAGATAAAGACCTATAATTAAGTAACATAAAGCAGGAGGGCAAAGATGATTCGCAAATCATTTAAAATGTATCTGTATGAGGGAATGGCAGAGGAGTATGAGAGACGCCACAACTTACTCTGGCCGGAGATGAAGGATATGATTCATGAGTACGGCGGCCACAACTATTCTATTTTCCTTGACGAGGAGACGAATGTACTTTACGGCTACATCGAAATCGAGGATGAGGAAAAATGGGCGAAATCCGCGGACACGCCAATCAACCGGAAATGGTGGGATTTCATGGCCGACATCATGGCCCTATAACGGCCTTACCGTGGCGCTGGGCGAGCTGGGGGCCTGCTATGTGCTGGGGATGCTGCTGCTCTATGCCATCCCGAAGATCAAATATTTTCAGCCCATGCTGCGCCGGGTGCGCTGCTGAGGCAAGGAGGTCGTTTCCATGAAGGTACGCAAGGCGGT
>CAUEKH010000284.1 GCA_959018155.1 uncultured Hungatella sp. | reverse complement strand
CCCGTCTGCAGCGGATAAGTAGCAGCGCCTCATCTTCTCTTCCCAGTCATCATAGTTCCGCTCTTTTGACAGCGATTTTTCGAAATCAACCGGCTCTTCTGCAAGCATATGATACATTTTAACAGCCGTCACCATACCGATTCCCACCTTGGTTCCATGAAGGACCGGTTTCCTCCCTTCCATCAGGAAGCGCATTTCCCAGAAATGGGACATATGGTGTTCACAGCCCGAGGCCGGCCTGGAATTTCCCACAAAATACATGGCAATTCCCGTGAGGACCAGTGCCTCCATGAGAGATTTTACCGCCTGTGGGCTGCGGGTCCTGATGTCTTTTCCCTGATTTACGACAGTCTGAACTGAAGTTCTGACCATGTCCACAACCGACTCACAGTAATATTCCCCATTAATCAGCCGGGCCATCTTCCAGTCCATGATGCACGTATACTTGCCAAGCACGTCTCCCAGTCCCGCTAAAATCAGGTTCATGGGCGCCTGAGCAAGAATCTCCGTATCGCCGATGACGGCCACCGGACTGTGGGCGTCACACGTAACTTTTACGTGATCCAGCATCAGGGCCGCCCCTACCGAAACAAACCCATCCATGGATGGCGCGGTTGTAAATATGATGTAATCAATTTTCAGCCTGCTGCTGATAAATTTGCACATGTCGTTAATCGTCCCGGTTCCCACTGCCAGGAAGACATCCGTATCCTGTGGGCAGGCGGCAAAAATTCTGCCTAAGTTTGTTTCATCCGGTACCGGTTCCTCCTCGTCAAGTACAATCTTCTGAAAGTCAGTCTTCTCTGCCAGGAACAGTTCCTCTATGGCAGCGGCTGCCGCCCTGTATGTATTTTTATCGGCCACCAGAAACACTTTTCTGTATCCCAGTTCTCGAATGACCGATGGAAGGCGTTTTAAAGCCCCGGCTCCAATATCAATTTTTTTCAATGGTGTCTTATGAATCTTCCCACAGCTGCACGGTATCTCTTTCCCCAGAAAATCCTCCAGATTATAACTCATTCGAACCTCCTACATTCTGTATTAAATTTCACAGTTCGTCTTCTTCCCCATATTTCCCCTGTAATTTCGTCTCAGCGGAGAGTCGTACTGTGAAACCACCTTATAATTTTTACTGTCATCCATCCTGATCATCACCAGACCGTCAACGCCCACGCTGTAGTAAGCGATTCCCAGCCGGGCTGCCCGGCGAACGAAAAAGCTGTCTCCCGCATCATCCGCGGGTGCAAAGATGACAGTCGGAGAAATCGTCTTTATCCACTGTTCACAGCTGGAAGTATGAGTACCATGATGATTGGCCTTCATCACATCAGCCTTAAGGGCATCGCCATAAACAGAGGCCAGTTCTGCTTCCTGCTTTTGATAGAGATCGCCTCCCGTAAGATAAGTGGAAGTTCCATAAGTAAACTTCATCAGAAGAGAGGTATTGTTCACTTCTTCCACCTTACCGCTGCACGATTCCACCAGTTTCTCTTCCGGATTGAAGATCTCGATTGTCACACCGCCGATACTCCATTTCTCTCCTGCCTTTATATTGGTAAAAAGTCTTGTCCCATTTTCCTGGAGTAATTCAAAAAATGGCGGTTCCGTTGTACTGAACACACAGGCGGAACGGTAATAACTGCCGATATAGCCCTCCTCAAAACCATAAATATACTGCGCCACAGCCATCAGACCGCCGGAGTGATCATCATGGGTGTGCGACAGAACCACATGATCCAGATATGTCAGTTCCAGATCCTTCAGCAAAGAGATCACATGACCGCTGCAGGCCATATATCCGGCGTCAATCATCATGGTCTGGCCATCAGGAAATACGATCACCGTACAATCACCGCTTTTTGCAGTAATGCCCGGTTCCGACAGATCGGGCACTACTAAATACATTTTTCCATTGCCGCCCTGTTTAAGAGCCGCCTTTACCTCGCTGATAATTTCCCGGTAACGGTTGGCATAAGACGCTCTGTTTTGCAAGTAGATGGCCAGAACTGATGCGGCTTCTCCCCGGGTTAAAGCCTCTTTAGCCCGTTCGGCCGGAAGGCCGGAAAAATATCCGCAGGCCCGGCACCAGGCGAGGGCTTCTTCTGGCCTGGCATCTGCGATTGTCAATTCTTTTGCCTCACTGGAAAAAGCCGTTGGCTGAAAGACCTCCAGCCCGTTAGCCAGAGCCGTCCGATACAGGATCACGGCCAGTTCAGCAAGGGTAAGCCCCTCATTTTCCGCCCCACTGAATTTTCTGCTGATCAGGCCATTATTTTCCGCCCATTCTGCAGCTGAATCGTACATACCGGGCGAGCCCGCGCGAAGGTACAGAATATTCAGGACAAACTCTCTGTCCACAGACAGCTGAGGCCCGAAGGCTGCCCCGGCTGTCTGCGAGTTTACTGCATTCATTTCGCCCAGGTAATCATGATCGGCCAGATATTGCAGCGGGGCTGCAAACCAGTCTGTTTTTTCTACATCCTGATATTGCAGAGTCACGTCGACAGGCGTTCCGAAGCAGTGGATATCTGCCTGAACCAGATACTGGTTGTCCGACGCGGACATGCTGATCCTTATCTTCTCCCATTGCAGCCTCGTTCCGCTGTAATACACGGTGGTAAGAGCGCAGTCTTTTCCAAAAGCCCTCATGTCTATATCAGTCAATGTAACAGGCAGAGATACTTCAGTGAGGGAGGTACAGGAACGGAATGCCTTGGATCTGATGACACGGACTCCTTCTGGAAGAGCCACAAAGAGCAGGGAGGTACAGCAACTGAAGCATTGAACCCCCAGCGTCTCTACCGTATCCGCAAGAATGAGATCGGTCAGATTTTCGCAGGAACAGAACGCCCAGTCTCCCACAGAGGTCACTCCCTTCTCAATCACAACTTTACGGATAGCGCCTAAGTGAGGATACCACGGCACTTCTGATATCTCCTCGAAATTTTTCATTTTTCCATTTCCAGATATGACTATACAGGCGGCCTCCCTGTCAAAGGACCAGAATACGCCATCGCCGCATCTGTTTTCTCCATTTTCCATTGCTTCCCCTCCGTAACCATTTTTTATTCCAGATAAGAAACCATCTGCCGCGCTACATGGCAGGCAAATTTCATACTGTCATGATGAAGTTCCGGCGCAAAACCGCTGGTGAAATTGTGGATTTCATAGGTGAAATCTCCGGAATAGCCTGTCTCTTTTAAGGCGACGAGCAGAGGCTCCCATTCCACATATCCCAGGTATGGCAGTAAATGATCGTCTTTCTCCCCTCTGTTATCATTGATGTGAAGCGCCTTTAAATGACTGCCGATCTGCCGGATCGCCGCGGGCTGGTTAATCCGGGTAATATTGGCATGGCCGGTATCCCAGCAGATACCAAACAGCGAATCATCCCCCAGCAAGTCCAATAGTTCCAGTAAATCCTCCGCCGTACAGCCAAAACGTCTTTCTGTATTTGCTTCCGGATGATCCACCATGTTTTCAATGGCAATGGCTGTTTTGTATTTTGCCGCCAGATCGCCAAACCGTTTGAACCGTTCTGCCTCTCTTTTCAGAGACAGGCGGCGGGAATATCCGGTTTCATCGTAACTGGAGTCCGGATGAATCACCAGCCAGGGGACCTGGCACAGCCCGGCCGCCTCGATATCACGGACAATCTTGCTGGTATTTTCCTCCCACATAATAGGAGTAAACTCCCGGCTCTGAGCAGAGCTATAATAATGCGCATGAGCCTGGGTAACCGGAAGCCCTGCTTTATCACAGTTTTCTTTCTGGCGCTTTACCCAATCCCGCCAGTCCGGTTGAGCCATGGGAAGTCCTTCCCGGCCATAGGCTACATAGCACAAATCAATGGCATCAAAGCCAGCAGCGGCGACAGCCTCGATGGACTCCTCACAGGAATAGTACATTTTCCGGTTCCACAGTACATTACAGCAGATCCCGGTGGATGTGGATACTCTCATCTGATTTTCCTCTTTTCTTAACAGTTAAACTTCCGGTTTCCTTCCATAAATCCTTACTTCATGTATCACAGCCTGGCTTGCGCCGTTGGTTGAAAGGGGGGTGATGGCGACAGAATCTGCCTCCACTGCAGCCACATCCACGCGGCACAGACGCTGATAGTTGTCTTTTACTTCGACTGTTTTTACAATTTCTCCATTTTTATACAGTTCAATGCGGACAT
Organism: uncultured Hungatella sp.; assembly: GCA_959018155.1. Lineage (GTDB taxonomy): Bacteria > Bacillota > Clostridia > Lachnospirales > Lachnospiraceae > Hungatella. Next base: position 213 of record CAUEKH010000284.1, on the reverse strand, counting down.
CTTTTACCAGTTCCTCAGGCACTCCCGGCCTCTGCTGCGCCTGGCGCACCGCCGCCATGGTAACCCGGATGAGAGAAGCGAAGTTGGATTCACAAGTCATACGCATCTGGCTGATGTCATGGAATTTGTCCCGCTTGAGAGTCATAGTCTCACCTCGTCTCGCTACCCAGCCATTCGGATTTTCTCCCAGTTTCCGCGAAATTCCATTGGTAA
>CAUEKH010000283.1 GCA_959018155.1 uncultured Hungatella sp. | reverse complement strand
CCTCCTACTCCTCCGCCAGACGCTCAAACATGGAAAATGGGGAAGGAAACATTTTCTCCATCCTCTGTAAGGTGGCTGCAAACTGCCCGCTGTTATAGTAAACCTCCACCATCTCCTCCACGCCTTTTAACTTCAGCACGTCGCCATATCCCAGCCATTTCGTCTTAAGCACCTCATACGGCGGCTCTGATTTGTATTCCAGCCCATATTTCTCCGCCATCTGCGCCATATAAGAGCCTTTCAAAACCTTCAGGAAACCAAGCTGAAGCTGATCCGGCTTCATACCGTACACTTCATTAAAGGATCGGCCAAAGCTTTCATAATCTTCATAAGGAAGCCCCGCAATCAGATCGAGATGCTGATGGATATTTCCAAATCCCTTAATCCGGGCCACCACCCGTTTCAGCCGTTCCAGATCCGTCGTCCTGTGAATCTCCCTGATCGTATCCGGATTCGTGCTCTGAACGCCGATTTCCAGCTGAATCAGCCCTGGTCGCATTTTCTCCATAAGGGCAAGTTCTTCCTCACTCAGCAAATCCGCCGATATCTCGAAATGGAAATTCGTCACGCCGTTGTCGTGCTCTGTCAGATAACTCCAGATCTCCATGGTATGCCGCCTGCTGCAGTTAAATGTCCGGTCCACGAACTTCACCTGCGGCACCTTCCGCTCCAGGAAAAATGCCAGTTCCCGCTTCACCAGCCCCATTTCCCGAAACCGCACCGATTTATCCAGGGAAGACAGACAGTAGCTGCATGAAAATGGACACCCCCGGCTGCTCTCATAATAGATAATCCGGTTCTCAAAGTCTTCCAGCTCCCCATACGGAAATGGACCCGTGCTCAAATCGACCGCCTTTTCCAGTGGATTTTCCACGATCCGGCCCATTTTTCCTCTCACTGCCACCCCAGTCAGTTTCTCCAGCGCGCCCGGCAGTTCTGACCGTTTCCCGCCGTCAGCAGCGTACTTTTCATAACATTCCAGCACGCGCACGAAGGTCTCTTCGCCTTCTCCCATCATAATTCCGGTGATTTCCGGCTCCTGAGCGAGGACTCGGGCCGCATCGAAAGAGACTTCAGGACCTCCCAGCCAGATATCCACACCAGGCAGAATCTTCGGAAGGTCCCGCGCCACCTCCAACACATAAGAAATATTCCAGATATAGCAGGAAAATCCCACTATATCCGGCTTTCTTAAGTAGATATCCTTTAAAATGTCATCCAGCTGGTTATTAATCGTATATTCTCCCAGTTCTATTTCTATGTGAGGGGGATTAGTTTCGCCTGCTCCACTCTGCGGAGGATTGGTTTCGCCTGCTCCACTCTGCGGGGGATTAGTTTCTCCCGCACCACTCTGTGGGGGATTGGTTTCGCCTGCTTCACTCTGCGGGGGATTGGTTTCTCCCACACCACTCTGCGGGAAATTGCTTCCGGCCGCCTCCACACACGCCGCGCCTTCGCACTCTCCGGCCCTCTTCGCCTCCGCATACGCTTTCAGACTGTAAATTCCAGGATTGGAGTGGATATATTTTGCATTCAGCGCCGCCAACAAAAATTTCCTGGCAGCGCCATTTTTAATCTTGTTCACGCTAAACCTCGATTTCTATTTTTCTTCCTGTTGGCTGATACTGGTAGTACCGCACGCCGGCCGCATTCAGCATCCGCTTCGAGGCATTAACCGCCGGGGTCCCGTCATACTTATCGCTTCCATATACAATGGTCTTAATCCCAGATTGGATAATCGCCTTGGCGCACTCATTGCAGGGGAACAGCGTGACATAGAGCTTACTCCCCTCCAGACTCCCGCCGCGGTAATTTAAAATGGCATTCAGCTCACTGTGAGTAGAGTAGAAATATTTCGCGTTAAACGGGTCATCCTTTTCATGCTCTTTTCCCCACGGAAATTCGTCGTCCGAGCATCCCTTCGGAAATCCATTATACCCCATGGACAGAATCTTGTTGTCCTGGCTGACAATGCAGGCCCCCACCTGGGTACTCGGATCCTTGGACCGTTTCCCTGATAAAATAGCAACTCCCATAAAATACTCATCCCATGTAATATAATCTTCTCTCTTGTCTGACATGACCATCCTCCTCCAATCAATCTTCATCCGCATTCACAATATGATACCCCGCCGCCTTCTGAAGCCGGTTCATAATCGCCTGCCCCAAATGGTCTCTGGAAAAGCTTTCGGAAAAGAGGTAATCCGCCTCCAAATCGTCGAACTCCCTCAATACCGCATATAAATTGTGCGCAATCGTCTCCTCTTCCGCCCTGACCCCGACGCTTCTCACCAGCCCCTGCTGATACTGTGGCTTTGTCTCATCCGTGCAGATAATTCCTACCCGATACCCCTCTGCCAGCTTCTCAGCCGCAAGGCGGTTAATCGTCTCTACGACACGTTCTGTCTCCCCTTCCACCAGGGTTAAATCCGCCTTCGGCGCGTAATGCTTATATTTCATACCCGGGGCTTTCGGTCTGACGTCCGCCCTCATGGGCCCATTTCCCGTAATCGCAGGATCCAGCCCGATTTCAAATCCCAGAACCTTTGACGCCATCTCCCTCGTAATGGCTCCCGGCCTTAAAATCAGGGGAACGCTGCCGGTTACATCAATGATTGTGGACTCCACGCCGATCCCCACCGGCCCTCCATCTACGATCATTTCAATTTTCCCGTTCATGTCCTGCCACACATGGTCCGCCGTTGTGGGACTCGGTCTTCCCGAGGTATTGGCGCTGGGCGCGGCCACCGGCACACCGGCCAGGCGAATCAGAGCGGCCGCCACCGGGTCAGCCGGCATCCGCACCGCTACCGTGTCAAGCCCCCCTGTCGTCCCATACGGGACAATGGCGCTCTTTGGAAATATCAAAGTCAGGGGCCCAGGCCAGAACGCCTCCATCAGCTTTCTCCCGGCCTCCGGCACACTGGAAACCAACGGATCCAAATCCTTAAAATCAGCAATATGGGCAATCAGAGGATTGTCCGACGGACGCCCCTTCGCTGCGTAAATCTTCTTAGCCGCCTCCTCATTTAAGGCATTGGCCCCAAGTCCGTAGACCGTCTCCGTCGGAAATGCCACCAGCCCGCCATTTCTCAACAGTTCCGCGGCCCGCCGGAGTTTCGATAAATCAATCTGTTCTGAATCTTCTATTATAATTCTCTCAGTTACCATGGCTCTTTCGCTCTTTTCTCTTCTGACTCATTTTACTCGCGTTTCTCCGCTAAAATGGCCCTCTGAGTCTGCAGACAGGCTTGAAAAGGTTCCATTTTCAGCTACTGCTTATCATAGCACATTGAATTATTCCACGCAACGTTTTAAGCCCGGACTGAAGGCGTTTCCACCAAATTACAGCACGCGCCGCCTCCCTGGTCAGCGATTCGCGGCATGTACCGCCATTTCACCATTCTGAAAAAACTCCGTCTACATCATACTTGCGCGATTTCCTTAATAATGTTATCATAGTAGAGATATTAAATCGGGAGGACAAAACCATGGCACTCATCATACCAGAAAACTATGACCCCCGCCTCACCATCCGTGAGACTCAGGAGGCCATCAAATACATACGTGACACCTTTCAGAAGGAATTTGGCAGGGAAATGAATTTAGAGAGAATCTCCGCTCCCCTGTTCGTAGAAAAAAGCAGCGGCTTAAATGACAACTTAAACGGTGTGGAACGCCCCGTCCAGTTTGACATTGCCGGCATCCCGGGCGAGACTGTGGAGGTCGTTCATTCCCTTGCGAAGTGGAAGCGTATGGCGCTTCACGAATACGGTTTTCAGCCCGGCGAGGGCCTTTACACCAACATGAACGCCATCCGGCGTGATGAGGAACTGGATAATCTCCATTCCTGCTATGTAGATCAGTGGGACTGGGAGAAGGTCATCACGAAAGAGGAACGCAATTTAGATACCTTAAAGGAAACGGTGCGCACGATTTTCAAGATCATCAAGCACATGCAGCATGAAGTGTGGTACAAATACCCCAATGCCGTCAACCATCTTCCGAAAGAGATCACCTTCGTCACCTCTCAGGAACTGGAGGACCGCTATCCGGACAAAACACCGAAAGAGCGTGAAAATTTAATTACGAAGGAATACGGCTGCGTCTTCCTCATGCAGATAGGCGACAAACTGGCCAGCGGCGAACCTCACGACGGCAGGGCGCCGGACTACGACGACTGGCAGTTAAACGGCGACATCCTCTTCTGGTTCGAACCGCTCCAGTGTGCCCTGGAGATTTCCAGCATGGGAATCCGTGTCGACGAGAAGTCCTTAGACGACCAGTTGAGAAAAGCCGGCTGTGAGGACCGCAGAACACTCCCCTATCACCGGATGCTGTTAAACGGGGAACTTCCCTACACCATCGGCGGCGGTATTGGCCAGTCCCGGCTCTGTATGCT
>CAUEKH010000282.1 GCA_959018155.1 uncultured Hungatella sp. | reverse complement strand
TTCTTCACGCCGTGGTTTCTCATCACGTCACAGAGAATCAGAGTTCCGGTAATATTGTTGTGGTAGTACTCCAACGGCTTCGCTACGGATTCTCCTACCGCCTTCAGTCCTGCAAAATGGATTACCGCGTCGATGGCTTCCTTCTCAAAAACCGCTTCCAGTGCCTCACGGTCTAATAAATCTACCTTGTAGAATGCCACTTCCTTTCCCGTAATCTGTTTTACCCGGTTTAAGGATTCTTCTGAAGAGTTGCAGAGATTATCCACAACCACCACGTCATAGCCCTGATTTAACAGTTCCACACAGGTGTGGCTGCCGATATATCCCGCGCCTCCGGTCACTAAAATTCTCATTTCAATCTCCTCCTTTATTCTGTTGAAATATTTATGTTATAGAAATAAGTATACCCGTTCTTTTAGTACCTGGCAACAATTTCTGCCATTTCGGCCCATTTTTTCTCCATATCGGCCACTAAGGCAAACTGGGTTCTGGTCCGGTCCAGATTATGGTTTTCTCTTGCAATCCGGAAATACGTATCGCCCTGCAGATAATCAGTCAGGAAACGCATCCCGCACTCAAATGTCATAAGCTTCGCGCCCATAGGAAGCATCGCCCGCTCCTCCGGTGTCAGACTGCCCTGGCAGCCCTCCAAAAAGCCTTTCGTATAGATTTCAAACAGCGGCAGAGATAAGGAAACCTTCGATACATCCGGCTCGTCCTCGTCAGCTGTATTGGCGCCAAACCGGATAGAATCTCCAAAATCGAAAATGGACAGTCCCGGCATAATGGTGTCTAAGTCGATGATACACAGCGCCTGGCCGGTCTTATCATCTATCATGATATTATTTAACTTCGTGTCATTGTGAGTAACGCGCAGCGGCAGCTTTCCTTCCTTTAACATCTCCATGGCGGCTCCGGCCTCATCAGCGCGGTCCATCACGAACTTAATTTCCTCTTCTACCAGGTGCGCACGGCCGCAGATATCCTCCTCTACTGCCTTTTTAAATGTCTCCAGCCTCACCGGCGTATTGTGGAAATTCGGAATCGTCTCCGTCAGTTCCTCTGCCGGGTACTCTGCCAGCTGTCTCTGGAAATGGCCGAATGCCTTTCCACTCTGGTAGAAATCCTCCGGATTGCGGACCTTGTCAAAACAGGTAGCCCCGGAAATAAATAAATATCCTCTCCAGTAGTTGCCATCGCTGTCTTTATAATAATTCTGCCCGTCCTTTGATTTTACGATATTGAGAGTCTCGCGGTACGGGTCGCCGCCCTGAGCAGTGATTTTCTCGCGCAGGAAGGAGGTAACTCCGGCGATATTGTTCATCAGAGAAACCGGGTCTGTAAAAATCTCATGGTTGACTCTCTGAAGGATGTATAAATTTTCCTGGTCTCCGTCTTTACATACCAAACGGAACGTATCATTGATATGGCCGCTTCCGTAGCGTTCCCAGGAGACCGGCTCTCCCTTAAAATCAATCGAATCAATCGCTTCTCTTATCTTTGTGCACTGTGCGTCTCCCATTTTACTGATCCCCCCATAATTTTTCCGGATAGAGTCCCGCGTCCTTAAGCCCCTGAATCGCGTTTACCACCATCTCTTTGTCTTCTTTGTATGTAACGCCGTACCAGCGGTCGACGCTCTTTAATACGGTTACTTCGGCTTTTCCTTCTTTTAAAAGTTCGTCTACTACAAATGGCAGGAAATACTCGCATTTAGCAGGATTAGCCGGAAGCTCTTTATTTAAAAATGCCGCGAACCGCTCATCAATTTCTTTCAGAATACTGTTCGTAAAGCCCCACATATTCATGGACACGATGGTGTCTTCCCCAAGTTCGGTCCACGTTGCCCCGTCATCCTCGGTAAATTCCGCGATATCGCCGTGCTTCTCGATTCTCGTGCGCTCATGAATGTCCACCAGTTTTGCGTTCTCGTCCGTGGTGCAGACGCCTCTGGCGACGTGGCCATTTTCCGTCAGGGTATTGTAAAGCTTGTATCCCACCATGGTGTACTGGTACTTCTCGCCGTCCTCCACCTTCGTAAGCTGGTCGTAGATAGACTTAAATGCGCTCTTTCCGTAGTAATCATCCGCGTTGATCACCGCAAATGGTCCGTCAACCACACCCTGACAGCAGAGAATCGCGTGCGCCGTCCCCCACGGTTTTACACGGCCTTCCGGCACGGAAAATCCTTCCGGCAGCTTGTCAAGTTCCTGGAACACGTACTCCACCGCCACATGCTTTGCCATGCGGTCCCCGATCTGCTCCTTAAACTCTTTCTCGATGGCCTTCTTAATGATGAAGACAACCTTCTCAAATCCCGCTTCCACCGCGTCATAAATAGAAAAGTCAATGATTTTGTTCCCGTATGGGTCTACCGGGTCGATTTGCTTCAAACCGCCGTAACGGCTTCCCATACCTGCTGCCATGATGACCAGAACTGGTTTCTTATTCATTGTAATTACCTCCTCGATTCTTTCTATCCCAAGTATAATGAATATAATGGAAAATATATTTGCACTATCTATTATTTTATTTGTATTATTGTACTCAGTTTCCCATTTTAACACAGGATGTGATATACTGTCTATATGGATTCACTTAAGATCATTAAGAGTGTGTGGCTGTTCATGTATCTTTGTGGCGTGAACAGCTGCAGGAGTGAGGTCATTTATGGGGTATAAAAGCACGCTCCTGCGGCCGGGGGCTGTGGTGCGCAGGGTTATTTCCATCCACTATTTCGAATACATGAGTAATTTCAGCTTTCCCGGGGAAAGCCATGATTTCTGGGAGTTCGTCTGCGTGGATAAAGGGGAAATCGACGTGATGGCCGGTGATAAACGGATTCCTTTAAAGAGGGGAAATATCATCTTTCACAAGCCCTGGGAATTTCATACCATCATCACCAATGGAAAGGTGGCGCCAAATCTCGTCGTCATCGGATTTGAGTGCAATTCTCCCTGCATGAAATCCTTTGAGGATCAGGTGCTGTCAATCCAGGAGACGGAGAGGGCCCTGATGGCTCAGATTATCATTGAGGCGAGGAATTCATTTGCCGGAAGGCTCGATGATCCTTATCAGGAGGAACTGATCCGACTGCCTGCGCCGGCCGCTTTCGGGGCGGAACAGCTGATCGGGAATTACTTGGAGGAACTGATTATCCATCTGTACCGGAGGTATTTTGCGAAGCCCGATCAGCCGAAGGCGCCGGACAAACCGGAGAGTCGGATACATAATGCCACTTACAACCGGGTGGTGCGCTATATGGAAGAACATATCGGGGAACATTTAACCATTGATGCGATCTGTCACGACAATCTGACGGGAAGATCCCAGCTGCAAAAGATCTTTCGGGAGGCCCAGGGCTGCGGCGTCATCGACTATTTTTCTACAATGAAAATAGACGCGGCCAAACAGCTGATCCGCGACAATCAGCTGAATTTCACAGAGATTTCGGACCGTCTCGGCTACACCTCGGTCCATTATTTTTCCAGGCAGTTTAAGAAGCTGACAGGCATGACGCCGTCAGAGTACGCTGCCTCCATCAGAATTCTTTCAGAAAAAACAAGAGAAACGGAGGATCACATTTCATGAAACAGCCAAACATTGTTCTCATCATGACAGACCAGATGCGTGGCGACTGTCTCGGAGTGGCAGGCCACCCGGACGTAAAAACGCCGTATCTGGACACGCTGGCAGCCAAAGGGGTTCTGTTTGACCACGCTTACACGGCCTGTCCCAGCTGCGTGCCGGCCCGGGCTGCCCTGCATACCGGGATGAGCCAGGAACACCACGGGCGCGTGGGATATCAGGATATGGTGGACTGGAACTACCCGCACACCATGGCCGGAGAACTGGCCGCTGCCGGTTACTATACCCAGTGTGTCGGAAAGATGCACGTCCATCCGCTGCGCAATTTAATGGGGTTCCACAATATTGAACTCCATGACGGGTATCTTCACGCTTACCGCGACCCGGCCGTGGCCTGGCAGGAATCCCAGAAGCAGGCGGATGACTATTTCCACTGGCTGAAAGAAGAGCTGGGCGCTGACGCCGACGTGACAGATACGGGTATGGAGTGCAACTCCTGGATTGCCCGTCCCTGGATCTACGAGGAAAAATACCATCCCACCAACTGGGTCAGCACCAGAGCCATCGACTTCTTAAGACGTCGTGACACATCCATGCCATTTTTCCTGATGGCGTCCTATGTACGGCCTCATCCGCCGTTTGACGCACCGCAGTACTATTTTGATTTATATAAGGATAAAGAACTGACACCGCCGGCTGTCGGGGACTGGGAGAACGGAGATTTCTCCGCGGACTATGACAGGCTTTCCAGAATCCATGATTCTACAACAGGCCCTCAGGATCCGGAACTCATCCGCCAGGCTCAGATTGGATATTACGCC
>CAUEKH010000281.1 GCA_959018155.1 uncultured Hungatella sp. | reverse complement strand
AGAAAATCAGGTTTAGCAGAAAATCAGGTTTAGCAGAAAATCAGGTTGAGTAGAAGATCAGATTGAGTAGAAAAACGGATTGAGCAAAAAAACGGATTGAGCAAAAAAACGGATTTAGCAGAAAATCAGGTTTAGCAGAAAATCGGGTTGACTAGAAAATCAGGTTGAAACAGAAATCATGGTGAATGAGCCATGGTGTAAAAATCCGCAGTGAAAGCAATCGCCGCGTGATATACGTGATGCCACAAAAAGCATGACGACAGAAGGAGAAGTCGGATGAAGGATCAATCAGTTATACATAAACACACAGAAGAAAACATTAATTTAAAGGCCCTGGCCTACCATCTGCGCCAGGAGGTTTTATCCATGGTTTACCAGGCCAAAACCGGCCATATCGGCGGTGATTTCAGCGTCATGGAAATCCTGGTAAGCCTTTATATGAAAGAAATGAATATCAGTCCGGAGAACCAGGACTGCCCGGACCGCGACTATTTTGTGATGAGCAAGGGACATTCCATGGAAGCCTATTACTCGGTTCTGGCTGCTAAGGGATTTCTTGACATTGAAGATGTAAAAGCGAATTTCTCAAAATTCGGATCCCGTTATATCGGCCATCCGAACAATAAACTGCCTGGAATCGAGATGAATTCAGGTTCCCTCGGCCACGGCCTTCCGGTCTGTGTCGGGATTGCCAGAGCGTGCCAGATGGATCACCGTCCCAGCCGGGTTTACACGGTGATGGGAGACGGCGAGCTGGCGGAAGGTTCCGTGTGGGAAGGCGTTATGGCGGCTTCCCAGTATAAACTCGACAATTTATGTGCCGTCGTTGACAGAAACCGGCTGCAGATTTCCGGCAGTACGGAAGAAGTGATGCACCACGACGATCTTGGAGCGCGGTTTGCCTCCTTTGGCTGGCATGTCATCGAGGCGGCAGGAAATGATGTGGATGCGCTCTTACAGGCATTTGAAGAAGCACGGGAGACGAAAGGCCAGCCAACCGTTGTGATTGCCAATACGACAAAGGGCTGCGGCGTATCCTTCATGGAAAATCAGGCAGCCTGGCACCATAAAGTGCCGGATGATAACCAGTACAGTCTGGCAGAGACAGAGTTAAAGAAACGGGAGGAGGCGCTGCGAAATGAATAAACAGGAAAATCAGACATCAGAAATGCCAGCGGTCAGGGCTGTAAATAAAATCGCCAACAGACAGGTAATCTGTGATGTGCTGATGGAGCGCGCGAAGGAAGATAAGGATATCGTCGTCCTTTGCAGCGATTCCAGAGGAAGCGCTTCCATGACTCCATTTGCCGATACCTACCCGGAACAGTTTGTGGAGACAGGGATTGCAGAGCAGAATCTGGTCAGCATTTCCGCGGGTATGGCAAAAGCGGGAAAGAAGCCGTATGCGGCTTCCCCGGCCTGCTTTTTGAGCACCAGAAGCTATGAACAGGCAAAAGTAGACGTAGCTTATTCCAACACTAACGTGAAGCTGATCGGTATCAGCGGAGGCATCAGCTATGGGGCGTTGGGTATGAGCCACCATTCAGCCCAGGATTTCGCAGCCATGTGTGCGATTCCCGGGATGCGCGTATACGTCCCAAGTGACCGCCACCAGACGAAAAAACTGATGGAATCCCTGGTGGAAGATACGAAACCGGCTTATATCCGCGTGGGAAGAAATCCGGTGCAGGACGTCTATGAAGAGGAAAATGTTCCATTTGAAATGGATAAGGCAACAATTGCATATAAAAGCGGAGTTATGCAGGGGAAAAGGGAAGCAGCAGAAACTGAAAAACCAGTAGTTGAAGGCGTGGAAATGAAAGCAGTGGCAGCCAAAACCGCGGTGATCATCGCCTGCGGCGAGATGGTAAGGCCGTCGAAAGCGGCTGCCAGCATTCTGGAGGAACAGGGGATTGCCGTCACCGTAATAGATATGTACTGCTTAAAACCTTTAGATGAAGCTACTATTATAAATGCCGCCCGGAATGCAGATGTGGTAGTCACCGCAGAGGAGCACGCGCCATTTGGCGGTCTTGGTTCTATGGTAAGCCAGGTCTTGGGCCAGAATTGTCCCAGAAAGATGGCAGTCCTGGCTCTGCCTGACGCACCGGTGATAACAGGCACCTCGCAGGAAGTATTTGATTACTACGGACTGAATGCGGAGGGGATAGCGGAGAGGACGTTAAAACTGTTTAAAACAGAAGAAATTTAATCACTGAGAGGACGATGGACTCAAAATGAAGACAGGTAGTAAAGAAAATGACATCGGCATTATAAATAAGGAAGAAGAACAGTATATCATTGCCATTGACCAAAGTACCCAGGGAACGAAGGCCATGTTATTTGACCGCGACGGCGTCCTGTTACTCAGAGCGGATAAAAGCCACACCCAGTATGTAGATGAACGCGGCTGGGTGGAGCACGATGCGGAAGAAATCTATGACAACACGGTGGCTGTGGTGAAAGAACTGCTGGAAAAGAGCGGCATAGACAGTCATTTAGTCGCCTGTGTCGGAATCAGCAACCAGAGAGAAACGGCAATGGCCTGGAATAAGGAAACTGGCAAACCGGTCTATCGCGCTATTGTGTGGCAGTGTGCCAGAGGCGAGGAAATCTGCCGCCGTTTAGAACAGAAAGAGGTGGCGGAAGATGTGAGAAGGCGGACGGGACTTCGCCTTTCCCCCTATTTTTCCGCCGCAAAGCTGGCCTGGATCCTGGAAAATGTGGAGGGGGCCGGGGCGCTTGCGGCAGAAGACAAACTCTGCTGCGGGACAATGGACAGCTGGCTGGTATACCGGCTGACAGGTGGAAAGGAATTCAGGACCGATTATTCCAACGCCTCCAGGACCCAGCTGTTCAATATTACCGATTTGAAATGGGATCCGTTTCTCTGTGGGTATTTTGGGATTCCGGTATCGAGTCTGGCAGAGGTGACGGATTCAGACGGGATTTTCGGATATACGGATTTCGATGGGGTACTGCCGCAGCCTGTCCCGATTCATTCGGTTTTAGGTGATTCCCACGGAGCACTGTTCGGGCAGGGATGCTTATCCCGTGGAATGATGAAGACGACGTACGGAACCGGTTCCTCTATTATGATGAACATTGGGGAACAGCCTATTTTCTCGGAACTTGGGGTGGTGACCTCCCTCGCATGGAAGGCGGGAGGAAAGGTACAGTACGTGTTGGAAGGAAATATTAACTACACGGGAGCAGTTATCACATGGCTGAAAGATCAGGTGGGGCTCTTAACAAACGCCGGAGAATCCGAGGAACTGGCGGGAAAGGCCAACCCGGCAGACGGCACCTACCTGGTTCCGGCATTTTCCGGCCTGGGAGCGCCGTACTGGCGCAGCGATGTATCGGCCGCATTTGTCGGTATGAGCAGAACGACCGGCAGGGCGGAACTTGTGAAAGCCGGTTTGTCCAGCATCGCCTATCAGATTGCCGATATCATCGGCCTGATGAAGGAGGCTGCCCAAATCGCTGAGGTCGAGGTGCGGGTCGATGGAGGTCCCACCAGAAATGGCTGGCTGATGCAGTTCCAGAGCGATATTATAGACAGCAAGGTGCTGGTATCGGAGGTAGAAGAACTGTCCGGTCTGGGGGCGGCCTACGCGGCCGGTATCGGCGCGGGAATCTACAATGAGACGCTGTTTTCCAAAATTGGAAGGACGGAATATACCCCGCATATGGGGGAGCAGGAACGTCGGGAAAAATATGACGGCTGGACGAAGGCGGTAGAGATGGTATTGCATGGGGGCAGTAAGGCGAACTTGTAGGATTGACATTAAGAATCCCATCCTGTAAAATAAATCCAAAACAGCAGATAGTTTACTAAACAATAAGTGATAAGCCTGGCTCAAGGCTTACCATCATCAATCATATCAGGCAGTCCGTTCTCAGTGCGAGACAGGCTGCCTGATTTTGCCTGATGATTTACTTCTGACGGTTAGGGGGACGGACATGAAAAGTAAAAGTATACTCAGAAATATGCTCATTTCCTACGGTGTTATCATCCTGCTTTATATTGGAGCCTGGTCGGTGATGCAGATGAAGGCGGTGTCGATTTTAAAGGAGCAGACAGAGATTATTTATTCTGATTTGCTGACGGTGCTTTCAGGGGTCGTGGACAATGAGATTCTTGATATTAAGAAGGTTTCGCTGGATATTGCGATGGATCCTGTGAATGTAAGCCTGATGGACGGATTTCGCAGAAAAGAGGCATATAATGCGGAACGGACCAGAGCGGTCCGGCAGAAGCTTTATTATGTCAAGTCGAATGCCTGGAGTATTGATAAGATTTTCGTGTACATAAAGGATGCGGATAAGGTGATTTCCGATACGACAGCGGCCTCCGGGAAACTGTTTTTTGACAATTATCTGATGAACCTCGATATGACATATGAGGAA
>CAUEKH010000280.1 GCA_959018155.1 uncultured Hungatella sp. | reverse complement strand
ACATACCTCTGAAAACAGATGGTATCTCTCTTCCTGGCACTTCTGGCGCATCGAATTTTCTCCTGATTACAGCACCTCTTCGACCTCAGCTTTTGGCGCATTCTCCCTCACGCTGCGTATTCCGCTCTGGCAGCTGGCCTTCACCGTATAGGCCTGGGAGTCTAAGACGTAACTGCCATTCTTATGGATCAGCCGAAAACGAAACTTCTTCTCCTCATCCCGGTATATCTCGAACTTGGGCAGTCTCTTTCCCCCGCCTTTTTTAACTGTCAAGTCCTCGATATCTGCTTCCATCGCACTGTTGATGACACATTCAATTCCTTTCACGCACGCGGTTCGAGTGTCATATCCCGTTGAGGTTCCAATTGTCTCTCCATTTCCCGCTTTCAAGCGGAACTTGTAACCGCCTTCCGTTCTGTCTATGACAAACTTTCCCATATTAAGACCTTCCCCTTGTCTGATTTATAAGGATTATACCATAGCTATCAATACAAAAAGGAATTTTTACATAATTTCATCACTTTTTACCATTTTTGTTCGTTTTGTCACCGCATTTTGAAGGTTCCTGTGCTTTCCTGTCACATTTCGCCGTAAAAAACAAAAAACCGCCGCCCGGCAGTATGAAACCACCGGCGCGACGGCCTGTCCTTCTTTTAAACCTCTGGCTTCTCCACCTGAACGATGGCAGCCTTCTGCATCGGAATTCTGCAGTTCTTGTTATTACCGAACTCTACGATCACTGTGTCATCTGTCATATCAATAATAACACCGTAGAAACCGCTTGTCGTTAAAACACTGTCACCAATTGCAAGACTTGCAAGCAGTTCCTGCTGTTTCTTCTTTTCCTTCTTCTGCGGTCTGATAGCGATAAAGTACATGAAACCGAAGATTACCGCGATATAGATAATCCAGAATCCCATACCCATCCCGGTTCCGCCGCTGGTTGCTAATGCCATAAATCATTTCCTCCTTCTATAACGATCCGCCGCCTCGCCACGGTATCATTTTTCCGTCTCTGATTTCACAGCCGTCATACCTTCGAGTTTCTTCGCCTTATACTCTGCATAACAGCCTTTTTCGATTGCGTCGCGAATCTCTTCCATCATTGTATTATAAAAATACAAATTATGCAAGACACATAATCTCATACCGAGCATTTCTTTTGCCTTCAGCAGATGGCGGATATACGCCCTGCTGTAGGAACGGCAGGCCGGACACTGGCAGCCCTCTTCAATGGGCCTATGATCCAGTTCATACCGGGAGTTAAATAAATTTCTCTTGCCCTGGTTCGTATAAACGTGGCCATGGCGCCCATTTCTCGATGGATAGACACAGTCGAAGAAATCCACGCCTCTGTCCACCGCCTCCAGAATGTTGGCCGGTGTGCCGACCCCCATTAAGTACGTCGGCTTCTCCAGCGGAAGGTATGGCACCGTCTCGTCAAGAATCCGGTACATCTCCTCATGGCTCTCGCCCACCGCCAGGCCGCCCAGCGCGTAACCGTCCAAATCCATGGCCGAAATTGTCTTCGCATGGGCTATCCGGATATCCTCAAAGGTACCGCCCTGGTTGATTCCGAATAATAGCTGTTCCCGGTTGATGGTATCCGGAAGGCTGTTTAGCCTTGCCATCTCGTCCTTACACCGCAGAAGCCATCTTGTCGTGCGGTCGACGCTGTTTTGCATATACTCCCTCGTCGCCGGATGGGGCGGACACTCATCGAGGGCCATGGCAATCGTAGAGCCAAGATTCGACTGAATCTGCATACTCTCCTCCGGCCCCATGAAAATCCTGTGGCCGTCGATATGGGACTGAAAATACACTCCCTCCTCCTTAATTTTCCGCAGACCGGTTAAGGAGAATACCTGGAAGCCGCCTGAATCCGTCAGGATTGGCCGGTCCCAGTTCATAAATTTGTGAAGGCCGCCGAATTCTTTTATCAGCTTATCGCCGGTCCTCACATGGAGATGGTACGTATTGGAAAGTTCCACCTGGGTCCCAATCTCCCGCAAATCATCGGTAGAGACGGCGCCCTTGATGGCTCCGACTGTCCCTACATTCATAAACACCGGAGTCTGGATCGTGCCGTGCACGGTGGTAACCTCCGCCCGCTTGGCACGCCCATCCCTGGCAATGATTTTATATTTCATTCTGTTTCCTTACTTTTATTTTTTATTAGACTTTCCTGCCTTTGCCGCAGCTTTTGCAGCTACCCTCTTCGCTTCATCTTTCTTGTTCTTATAGACAGTCATGACATACCATAAAGAACCGGTGACGCAGACAGAGGAGTAAGTACCGCAGATGATACCTACCATCAGCGGAAGGGCAAACTCACGGATAGAGGACACGCCGAGAAGGAAGAGAACGAATACCATGATAAATGTCGTTAATGAGGTATTGATACTTCTCGTCAGTGTCTGTGTGATACTTAAATTGACAATTTTCTCCAGGCTCTCTTTTCCGTAAACCTTTAAGTTCTCACGGATACGGTCGAAGATAACGATGGTCGCATTGATGGAGTAACCGACAATGGTCAGCATACATGCGATAAAGGTGGAACCGACGGACCATTTTAAGATGGCGTAGAAGGTCAGTACCACGAGTACATCGTGAAGCAGGGCCAGTACGGCGCTGCCGGCAAACTTGATATCCTTGAACCGGAACCAGATGTAGAGCAGCATACAGATAGTAGCGATGGCAACAGCAACAATCGCATCCTGCTTCATCTCTTTACTGATAGCGCCGGAAATACTCTCCGCCGTAATCTTCTCAGCCTCCACGCCAAAGTTCTCCACCATGGCCTGGTTTAATGACTCTCTCTCTTCTACGGTTAATGTTCTCGTCTTGATGATAACTTCATTGGTACCTGCGACCTTCTGGGTCTGTACATCCGCGTCGCCTGTGATCTTCTCGACAACAGGAACCACATTGGCGGAGATATCATTTAAGGACATGTCCTCGTTAAATGTTACGTTGGTGGATGTACCGCCCTTGAATTCCATGCTGTAATTTAAGATGTTGCCGGTCTGGGTCTTATTGATGATGAGGCCTGCAAAACCGATAACGATAACAGCGATGGAAACCGCAAACCAGATTTTTTTCTTGCCAAGGAAATCAATGGCTTCCTTATCTTTCTTGATTCCGTAGAACTTTGCATCCTGGAAACCGATATTGTAGAACATGTTCAGCACGAATTTCGTGACGAATAAAGCAGTAATCATGGAAAGAACGATACCGATTGCCAGTGTGGAAGCGAATCCCTTCACTGTGCCGGATCCTCTCCAGAACAGCACGCCTGCCGCGATCAGTGTGGTGACGTTGCCGTCGATGATAGCGGACAGCGCCTTGTTGAAACCGGACTTGATAGCGGACTGAACCGTCTTTCCGAGGCCGATCTCCTCTTTGATACGGGTGAAAATGATGACGTTGGCGTCAACAGCCATACCGATCGAAAGAATGATACCTGCCACGCCCGGAAGTGTCAGTGTCACTTCAAATGCGGAGAGCAGAACGAGAATCACGCCCACGTATAAGGATAAAGCAATCACCGCCGCAAGACCTGGTACCAGGTAAGCGATAATCATGAAAACAGCTACGATTCCGAATCCGATCGCGCCGGCCTTTAAGCTGGTCGTAATCGCCTCCTGGCCAAGCTTTGCACCAACGACGTTGGAACGAAGTTCTTCCAGTTCCAGGGAAAGGGAACCGATTCTGATGGTGGAAGCCAGCTTTTCTGCCTCCTCATAGGAAGTCATTCCGCTGATCTGGCACTGTCCCTGAGTAATTGGCTCCTGGACCACCGGATTGGAGTAAATCATTCCGTCATAGATAATGGCAATTCTCTTGCCTACATTTTTCGTTGTGGCATCTGCGAAAGTTGTTTTTCCTTCCTCTGTGAAGGTCAAATCTACCATATACTTCTTGATACCATTTTCATCTGCGATCACCGGCTTCGCGGTCGCAACCTGCTTTCCGTCGAGGATGGTATTGCCTGTCTCATCGACGAAAATTAAGGAACCCGGTTTTCCCAGTTCTTCCAGAATCGCATTTGCGTCTGAAACGCCTGGAATATCAACGTTGATACGGTTGGAACCCTCCTGATAAACCTCAGCCTCCGTACTGTAATTCTGGACTCTCTGCTGAAGCTTATACTTGGTGTCCGCCATGTCCTCAGCACTTGGGTCCGCTTCTTTTGCCTGATACGTAATGCTGACACCGCCCGCCAAGTCCAGGCCAAGTTTGATGTCGTTCATGGTAGTATATCCGAAATATCCGAACAGCCCTACCACAACCAGTGCTGCGATCAGCCCGATGAGGCCTTTGCCTTTGTTACTCTTCATGACTTTTCTCCTTTAATATTTAATCTTCGGCCAGTGCCGCTTTTATCATGATGGCACATTCAATCCTCTTCTTCTGC
>CAUEKH010000279.1 GCA_959018155.1 uncultured Hungatella sp. | reverse complement strand
TATCCGTAGTGGCCGACTCCTTATCCGCCATCAAATACGCAAAGGTAAAGACCGTGCGTGATGAAAACGGCATCGTCGTGGATTATATCGTAGAAGGTGATTTCCCGAAATACGGCAATAACGACGACCGCGTTGACCAGCTGGCCAGCGAGCTTGTTCACACCTTCATGAACTACGTAAAGGGCAATCACACCTACCGCGGAGGTATCCCGACCACCTCGATCTTAACCATCACCTCCAACGTCGTATACGGTAAGAACACCGGCGCGACACCGGATGGCAGAAAGGCAGGCGAGGCATTTGCGCCAGGCGCCAACCCGATGCACCACCGCGACAGCCACGGAGCCGTTGCTTCTCTGGCTTCCGTTGCAAAGCTTCCATTTAAGGATGCCCAGGATGGAATTTCCAATACCTTCTCCATCGTTCCGGGCGCACTCGGCAAGGAGGATCAGATTTTCTCCGGAGATCTCGATCTTGATTTGGAGCTGGAACTCAGCGACGACCAGAAATAAAGTGAGCCCGAGACAGGAATGCCGGAAAGGAAGTGGCCAAATGGCAGATCCACAGGAAAAACAGATTGACGACATCGTCGCCATGCTCGATTCTTTCGTGTCGGGAAATGGCGGGCACATGAACATCACCGTCGGTGAGGACGGCAAAATAAGCGCCGATCAGACGATATCGAAAACCGTCACCACGATGAACTCCCTCGACTGCGCAGCCGGGAATTTAGCCTGCAGCGTTCCAACTCTTTTTGAAGGGCTGGACGCTGACGAGGAAGATCCGGAAAACAGCAATACGGAACTGGACGATACCTATTGAGGAATGTGTGAAACAGGCAGAGAAACCGCAGCACAAACCGAGGAACTACAGAATAATCTCATTTTTACAGGAGGAAAATACTATGGCAAACACAAACATCAGCGAAGCTCAGATTAATAATCTCGTTTCTTTATTAGATGGTTATGTAGAAGAAGGCGGACACCATTTAAATGTCAATGTCTTCACCCGCGATACCCTTTTAGATGCGCAGAAACATCCGGAAAATTACCCACAGCTGACTGTCCGTGTATCCGGTTACGCGGTAAACTTTATTAAGCTGACAAAAGAACAGCAGGATGAAGTTATTTCCAGAACATTCCACAATAATATTTAATCATTTACGCAGCCGGTAAGGGGGCGATGGTTTTATGACAGGCTATATCCATTCAATCGAAAGCTTCGGTACTGTTGACGGGCCAGGCATCCGCATGGTTGTCTTTACAAAAGGCTGTCCCATGCGCTGCCAGTACTGTCACAATCCGGACACCTGGGACATGGCGGGAGGCACCGCCATGTCTGTGGAAGAGATTTTAACGCAGTATGAGGCGTCCAGGCATTTCTACCGCGGCGGCGGGATTACCGTGACGGGAGGCGAACCGCTTCTTCAGATGGAGTTTGTGACAGAACTTTTTGAGGAGGCCAGAAAGCGGGATATTCACACGTGTCTCGATACTTCCGGCATCACCTTCCACAAAAGCAGCACCGCCGCTATCGGGAAACTGGATCGGCTCCTGGCCGTCACTTCTCTCGTTATGCTGGATATCAAACAGATCGACGAGGAGAAGCATCGCCTTCTGACCGGTCATTCGAACAGGAATATTTTAAATTTCGCGCGGTATCTTGATGAAAAAAAGATACCGATGTGGATTCGCCACGTGGTTGTCCCCGGAATCACGGACCAGGAGGAAGATTTATACCGGCTTGGACGGTTTATCGGAACCCTGAAATCGGTAAAGGCCCTCGATGTGCTGCCCTATCACGATATGGGAAAGGTGAAGTATGAAAACCTGGGGATTGATTACCCGCTGAAAGATGTCCCCCCTATGAGTAAGGAAGGCGCCATCGCGGCTAAAAAAATTATTTTGCGGGGAATTAAGGATGAACGTGCGGTGGGAAAGGAATAGGTGACTGAATGCGGGATTTTCCTGCTTCTGATTTTATACAAAAACAGCACCATTTTCCACTTGAATATTTTACGTTTATAGTATAGAATATAGGAAAATGTATAGAATATAAGGAGGTAATTTATTATGGCATATGTAATTAGCGATGCATGCGTAAGCTGCGGAACATGTGAACCAGAGTGTCCGGTTAGCGCTATTTCTGAGGGTGATGGACAGTACGTTATCGACGCTGATGCTTGCATCGAGTGTGGAACCTGTGCTGGTGTATGTCCTACAGGCGCTATTTCTGAGGGCTGATGAAATATTGATTTACATAGTGCCCCTTTTCGCTTTTGATGGCGGGAAGGGGCACTTTGTGTATACAGAATGGGGTAAATGAATGTTCCCTGCTGTCTGTGCAGGACAAAGCTCTGCCATACTGCCTTCTAAAATTCAAGGAGAAAGGATTACGAAACCATGAAAAAACCACTGATTGCTCTGACGCCTTCCCATGACACCGCAAGTAATGACATCCGTATGCTTCCCACCTACATAAACGCACTGGAGGCAGCCGGCGCTGTCCCCGTTGTGCTTCCTCTGCCGCTTCCTTCGGAAGACTTAAAGCAGCTTGTTGATACGTTTGACGGGTTCGTGTTCAGCGGCGGCCCTGACGTCCATCCCTTCCTGTTTGGGGAAGAGACGCATCTTCACTGCGGAAATGTTTCTGTCATGCGGGATCAGATGGAACTGGCGCTTCTTCCGGTTGTGATGGAAGCCAGGAAGCCGATTCTTGGAGTCTGCCGCGGCATCCAGCTGATCAATATCGGACTGGGAGGAACCATCTGGCAGGATATCCCCTCTCAGGTGGAGAGAACGTTTCCTGTCTGCCATACGCAGACTTTTGATTATACACTCCCGGCTCACCACGTAACCGTGGTTCCCGGAAGTATGCTGCGGGAAATCACCGGGGAGGAGACGCTTTCGGTGAACAGTATCCACCACCAGGCGGTTAAGGATGTGGCTGAAGGCCTTGCGGTTGCCGCGGTCTCTTCCGATGGACTGACGGAAGCAGTGGAAATGCCGGGGTATCCTTTTTTTATGGGGGTACAGTGGCATCCGGAGTATCTTTATCAGAAGAATGAGGCGGCTGCGAAATTGTTTAGGGCGTTTGTGGAGGCATGTAGATAGGAACGGGAAATGGGGTTTTTAATGCCTGGCCAGGCAGGGGGGATCTGCTGGCCAGGCATTTGTTTTGAAGACGGTGACCTGTGCGCGGAGCGTGCAGGTTATCGTTTGGAGTATATTTGGGGATGTGTTTTTGAAAATTACAGCTTTTTCCCGTTTCTCCCAAATTTCTTCTTTCTGTTGAAAAACGGAATTTTTGAGGCGGCCGCTTCGGCACGGCCTTTGTTTTCTTTCTGATAGGTGCGAAGCATCTCGTCTAACTGCTTGTACCGCTCTTCTTCT
Source organism: uncultured Hungatella sp. (assembly GCA_959018155.1). Lineage (GTDB taxonomy): Bacteria > Bacillota > Clostridia > Lachnospirales > Lachnospiraceae > Hungatella. Next base: position 1,026 of record CAUEKH010000279.1, on the reverse strand, counting down.
TTTTCGTCTTTTACCCGCATTAAATATTCTAATTCTTTTATGACTTTATCGTTGACCATGCAGCTTACATCCTGGCTCAACTGCTCGTTGTTTACTTCTAAGGCCCGCCCAATGATGTGGTTCATAATTTCCTGGAACTGATCCATTTTCTCCTGCGCAATGGCTACCTGCGCCGCACTCTGGATCTCTGCAAGGCTTGTCCCGCCTTCTCCCATGTCGGTGACCACGGCACTCTCTTTTAATGCCTGCGTTACCTGCTCTTCTAACAGTTCATCAGGGATAACTGGCTCTTTTCCGTCCTCCATGATCTTGTCCAGCGCTGTTTTGATGGCTTTTAACTGATATCCTTTTTCCTTTAAATCTTTGATTTGCCGGAATAAACGGATGTGTGCTTCTGTGTAATACCGGTGCCCCATCTCATTTCTTGGAATCGCCAGTTCCAGCTCGTCCTCCCAGTAGCGAAGTACGTGGGACTCTACATCCACTTTTTTGGATGCGTCCGATATTAAGTAATGTATCTCAGCCATAGCTATATCCTCTCCTTTGGTTCGCATAGTTTTCATAACTTACTATTTATATTTTATGCGTGGGGGTGGGGGATTATGAATCATTGTGATAAATATTTTTTTAGGGCTTTTATAATCATTATGATGAGGATAATGGGAATGAGGAGCAGGGTAAGGTTTATGAGGAGCAGGAAGGCATCGAGGAAATAGGTTGGGGAGGAGTGGCGGATGGCAAGGCAGAGGGCGGCGGCGAGGTAGAGGAGCGGGGGGAGGAGGAGGAGACGGATAAGGGAACGGCGGGGGTGGGGTGACGACGGGGGGAGCTCTGATTCGGATTCTTTTGTAGGAGGGAATGAGGTGTCATCCGCTCTTGCTATTTCTTCGATGGGGATATTCAGTATCTCTGCTATGCGGATTAGATTCTCTGTGCTTGGATTCGATCTTCCGGCTTCCCACTTGGCTACAGCCTGACGGGTGATGGATAGACGGGCGGCTAAGTCTTCCTGGGATAGATGGCAGC